>JASHYD010001434.1 GCA_030043175.1 Xanthobacteraceae bacterium
CTGGAACAAGGGCGCGGAGCGGCTCTTTGGCTATTTGGCGGAGGAGGTCATCGGTAAATCGACTGCGATCGTGGTCCCGCCGGAGCGTCAAGGCGAGGAGCACGCAATTCTGGAGCGTATCCGGCGCGGCGAGCATATTGATCATTATGAAACCGTTCGCCGGCGCAGGGACGGAAGCCTGATCGATGTCTCGCTGAGCGCTTCGCCTATGAGAGGCGCGGCAGGGGAAATCGTCGGCGCTTCAAAGATTGCCCGTGACATTACTGAGCGCAAGCGAAGCGAGGGGCAAATCTCTATTCTTGCCCGTGAGGCCGAACACCGAGCCAAAAACTTGTTGTCAAACGTGGCAGCGATCGTGGGTCTCTCACAATCCGATACGCCCAACGGTCTCAAGGAAGCAATCCAGGGACGCATCGGAGCGCTCGCAAGTGTCCATTCGCTGTTCGCTCAGTCGCGTTGGGCCGGAGCCGAGGTAGGCGTTCTGGTCAAGCAAGAGCTGTCGCCTTACTCCCGAGACGGGAAGATGAGAACGCAAATTGACGGGGCGACCGTCATGCTAAAGCCGGAGCTGGCGCAAGCGATGGCCGTGGTCTTGCACGAGCTGGCGACAAATGCCGCAAAGTACGGTGCTCTGTCCGTGACCACAGGACAGGTTCGGGTCGAGTGGTCGCGCGTTGAAGACGGACAGGTCGTGCTCCGCTGGACGGAGGCGGGAGGTCCGCGCGTCAATCCGCCGACGAGCAAGGGGTTCGGCACTCACATGATAGAGGCCATGATACGGGGCCACGAGGGTGGGGAGGTGCGGCTCGACTGGCACGCTGAGGGGCTCGCGTGCGAAATCACCCTTCCGACATGAGCATATCTAGGTCAACGAGTCCGATACAAACGATATCGAGACCGCAGTTCGACATGTTGTCGAGGGGCGCCGGATCGTTGACGGTCAACGTTCGACTTCTGGACCGATTGATCGCCCAGGGCCACGACACCTCAGACGCCCATAGCACGCTCGACCTATTCACAAGGATCTCAGAATTTTTGAGGACTATTTGCGGGAAGCTTCGCGCAGCGCGTGAGCATGTGCCGCGGTCGCGCTCGAGGCCTTGAGAGCCGTGGACGACCCATTGCAACCTGTCCCTCGCGCCCTTGGGGCGATTGGGCAGGCGAAGAATGATCGGGCGGCAATGGGGGCGAACGCAAACGAATGAGCCTCTCGTCGCCATTTCTCGGCAGCAATTCTGAGTGAGCGACTTTCAAAGTTGACACTAAACCTTCGCGCGAGGAGCGGCAACGAGCTTGGATGACTTCGCCATACGGCCGCCGTTACCCTCCCTGAAGGGAATCACCAAATAATCTAATAGCTGCAATCCCTTGATCAATCTAGTGACGGCACCGATGTTCCACTTGGAGGAGTCCCCATGAACGTTCTCTCGCATCAGGATGTGCTGATTCGCCTACTCCTGGCCGCATTCCTGGGCAGCGTGACCGGATTTGAGCGCGAGCGGCTTCTATGGGCTGCCGGCATCCGCACCCACATGGCGGTTTGTGTCGGCGCTTGCCTGATCATGATCGTCTCCGCGTTCGGATTTGGCGACAGCCTCACGTCCAACAACGTCGTCCTCGATCCTTCCCGCGTGGCCGCTCAGGTTGTTTCCCGCATAGGCTTTCTGGGTGCAGGAGCGATCCTGGCACGGGGCGAGATCGTCCGGGGCCTTACGACAGCGGCAAGCATCTGGACCGTCGTCGCCATCGGCCTCGCGGTCGGGGGAGGACTCTACTTCGCCGCCGGCATCTCGACGGCCGTCATCATCGTGATCCTCGCCGGCATCAAGCCGATCGAGGAGGCTTACCGGGCGCGCAATCAGAGTTGCCGTCTGAAGATCGAAGCTACAAACGGCGCGTTGACTCCCGAGCTCCTCAAGCAAGCGCTTGGCATCCGAACCGGGCAGATCAAGCGGTTTCTCGTCTCTCCCAACGCTTCTGGCGAACAGATCACCGTGCTGCTGACGAAGGTGTCCTCGCATGACATCCAGGGCTTTGTCGAAAAGCTAAACGAGCTCGACGCAATCAGCGCGGTCAGCATCATTGAAAGAAAGCGCGGAGATCAACTCTAGGAGTGTGTCCGAATATTCGTGATCACCAACTTCGACGAGAATTTTGATTCCATCAAAGCCGCGAAGATGGGTCGAAGTTTGCGTCAGGAGTTCCTTGCTCCTTGGCGAGTTCCTTGTCAGTAGCGCAGCGGTTTGACCGATCGCAGCGCACGCACAGTATGGCGATGGCGCACGTAGCTTGTCGATCAAAATCTTGAGCCTGCAGATGGGTTCGGGATGGGTTTCGGACCGTCGATGAGTGGTTTATCATGGTAACCCGCCTCTCTCCCCCTTGGTCTCCCTCGGGCCAGAACGGGAGCGCAGATAGGTCGGTGGCGGCCCTAGGGTGTCAGGGTGTGAGGGGGCACTTGCGGGCGAGGGGCCACTGGGCCACCGACGTCACCATGGATTGACCCATCACTGTGTCCGAAGATGCCCGCCAGGATTCCTGGGAGACTCACTGGCGCGTTTTATAGGCTGGCCGCTACCTACCCAGCGGAAGTGCGAAATTCCTCTCAGCGAGTCTCGTAGGAGTCCCTGGGGCTGTTTGAGCCTGTCCACTCCCGCGGGCCTCAGCTACGGCGCGGGTATGGCAGACGGCTTGGGCGCGAAAAGTCCCGAGGGGGCAAACAAGCAAACACGCAACCATTTTAACGTGAGTCAACGTGACTCAATTTACAAGTTGGCTGACGTGAGAGGAAATGGTCCGGCTTCAACAAGTCGGAGGGCTTTTATACATGCGCGTGATCCTCTCTCTGCTTGCCAGAGTTCGGCAGTGTCAGCCTTTTGTCCCTCTGCAGCAGGGCGATCTTGCCCTGCGGTGACCCCGTCAGGCAGCGAGCCAACGAACATAGGGAACATGGGCAAGATACGGTAGATTTCATCGGCCGCACTGGAATCTGAGTGATGGTTCGCCATAGCGGCATCCTCCCTTGAGCAACACGGATACGCATATGGCACCCGATGCCCCAATAGTTCGTTGCGCCCAAAGCCGGCGCCACCGACCTACGATGTTGGAAAACTACGGTTGCCAGTTGGGACAGGCACGGCCGATTTCAAGAGGCTAAGTCGACTCACTCCATGGATACGTCAATCTGACGCAACAATTCCTCGTGCGGCCCGCCGATGTGCGCATCTTCTAAGCTAAAGTGCGCAAAAGCGATGAGAGACGCGGCGAATTGTCCACGCGTCTCACGTGGTCGTGACTTTTAGGGTCGCAACACCGCCTCATTGACTTAGTACTGCGGCGCCAGTCTCAGAACTGCTACGCGCAACTCTGAATTCAACCCAGAAGCAACATCGCAACATCCGAGGTTCGTGTCGGCGAGGCCGAGTTTGCGCCTTGCTGAATCACGACGGTCGCGATCATTAGAGGAGATCAATCATGAAACATATCACGCTCACCGCGCTAGCGGGCGCAGCCATGCTGTTTGCCGGACCAGCAATCGCACAACAGAACGTCGATTTCTCCAAGGTTGAGATCAAGACCACTGACCTCGGGAACAAGACCTACATGCTCCAAGGCCAGGGCGGCAACATCACAGTGGCTGTCGGCACCGATGGCATTATTATGGTGGACAGCGAGTTCGCGCCGCTCCACGATAAGATCAAGGCTGCGATTGCGAAAATCTCGCCGCTACCTGTCAAGTATCTCATCGACACTCACTATCATGGTGACCATACCGGGGGGAACGCGGCCTTCCACAAGGACGGCGCGATCGTTGTTGCGCAAGACAATATCAGGACCCGTCTCGCCGCCGGCACTACGAATGGTCTCACGGGCAACAAGACCGCGCCCGTGTCGGCGGATGCGCTGCCGACCGAAACCTATGTCGGCGGCTCAAAGACGGTGGAAGTTGGCGGCCGAAAGGCGCTTCTCACTCATGTCTATAATGCACACACCGATGGCGATACCTGGGTCTATTTCGCCGACGCTAACGTGCTCGACACCGGTGATACCTTCACAAACACAGGCCGCTATAACACCATCGACTTCGCCAATGGCGGCGACATCAGGGGTCTGATCCGTGCGGTCGACGCCTATCTGAAGGTGTCAAACGATAATACCAAAATCGTACCCGGCCATGGCGCGCTCGCCAAAAAGGCAGATTTGGTTGCGTGGCGTGAAATGCTGGTGACCTCGCGCGATCGCGTCCAGAAATTGTTCGACGAAGGTCAGAGCGAGCAGCAGGTGCTTGCCGAGAAGCCCTTGGCCGATCTCGACAAAAAGTGGGCCGGGAACGACCAGCAGGCGCAGAACTGGCTGCGCATGGTCTACAACTCGTTCAAGCGCTCGTGACAACTGCGCATTGGACTTAAGAAGCGCCTATGCGCCGCTGGCAATTGCTGGCGGTGCATCCGCGGCCGGCCGGCTCAGCTCTCGCGTGGGGGTTAGCCCTATAAGCCACAGAATTGTGATCGCTACCCATGCTTGAGCGCGTTCCTGGGGGCATCGTAGAGCCGTCGGGCGGGGGGGCTATGATAATGTGCGACCACTAAAAGGGAAACACGCGCTAGGTCTATCGGGCACATGGGGTCCGCCAAGGTCAATTGGGTCGCGAGGGGCCGCCCTGGTCCGATTGGGTGGACCCGGATGTCGCATCGCTCCGGCGTCGTAGGTGTGGGAAATGCCCACACGGTGCCCGCCCTCACTGGGCACAGCAACATGACTATAGCGTGGAGTTATGGGGCTAGAGCCCGCCATTCCTCCCAAGTGCACAAGGTCATTATGCAGCGCTTCGGGATGCCAGGCTGGTGGCCGCCGGCTTCATCTCCGCGGATGGATCGGACCACCGCACATCATCGGAAATCAGGCCGCAAACCCCAAACGAGCCGTGGCGAAAACGGCGCTTCTGCTTGGGTGGGACCGGGCATTATAGGCCTGTTCGAGATTTCAACCTTCTAGGAAATGGCCCAACGCGGCTAACGACTGAACGCGGTCACAGATAATTTTCGCGATTGCCAGCATCGGCACAGCAATGATCGCGCCCGCAGCGCCCCACATCCAAAACCAGAAAATTAGCGACACGATGACGAGAACCGGATTAAGGGTGAATCGCCTCGCCACGAGCGTCGGCGTTATCATTTCGCCTTCAGCCAAATGAATTCCAAGATACAGTATCGCGGGCAGCAACGCTCGCCAGAGCGTATCGATGGTGAACAAGCCGGCGAGAAGGAAAATTACTACGCCGCTTGCCGGACCAAGGATCGGGACATAGTTCAGCAAAAAAGCAACTGTGCCCCACAGAATTGGGTCACCGAGCCCTGTGGACCACATAACGGTCGCTGTAACAATGCCCACTGCGGCATTCAGGATCGTAATTGTGATCAGATAGGCAGAAATATCGGCCTCGATTGTCTGGGAAATATCTACTGCTTGGCGTTTGTCACCGAAGCGCGGCAGGATCTCGACCAAGCGGCGTAAGAAGATGTCACCGTGCACGAGGAGGAAAAACAGAAACAGCACTGTCAAGAACAATCCGCTGGCAAAACTTTGGGTGCCTGCAAACACCTTTGTCATTATATTCATAACCAGAGTTGAACCTTCCTTCCCCGTGACGTTTAGTCCTGAGAACTCTTTCAATGCGTCAACGGGCGCCCGCAAGAAAGCCAGCCGGTCCTCAAGGTGTGAGATGCCATGCGGAACCTTGGCTGCCCACGTGCTCGCGGGCCGTGAAATCGCTGCGCTCAACCCAACGATTGCTCCGAATACCATCAGGATCAACAGTAGCGATGCAAGCGTCCGGGGCAAATGCCACCGCTCCAAGGCGCGAACGGCTGGTTGCAATAGGAGCTTGAGAACGAAGGCAAAAACCAACGGCAATACGATCTCGCTCGCGAAATAGGCGGCGCCCAACGCCGCAAGGATAAACAGACCACCAAGAAATATCGCGTTCGGCTCAGTGGGTAAGAGCATCTCACTTGGCTCTTGTGCCAATGAGCCTACTCTTTTCTCAGGGTCCGTGCCTATCATGTTTGATCAATGACCTGAATTCTGACGCCCTTACCTTTTGGGGGAAGGCAAGGGTGGCCGGGAGGAGTCGTGTTGGTGGAGGCGCCCGACCTTAACGCTGAATCTCACGTCCGGTTCCCGACATAACTGACCAGCGCCTACGACTCGTCTGCCTCTCTTTTCGAACCGTTCCGCCAATCTACTGCTGCCTGGGCCCAGGCTCCCGGCCAGGGTGCAGTCAACACCCCGCAGGGCTTGATTTAACGTGAGTTAAGTTGAGTGGCCCAGTCGAGCCTCATGGTTTGTCCGGCCATGGCCTGTAATTAGAAATGACGATTGAAAACTGGGGCCTAAAGCCTTGCGCGGCGAGCGAAGCGAGACCTTTGCCGGGAAGAGTGCGGGTCCCAAACACCAAGTCAGGTTGGGTCGCCTTTTAGGCCCGGGTCGAACAGGGCCCCATCTGGCTGAGAGGGGGTCTTTGGTTCCCATTTCGGCTGGGTCACCTCGGGTTCCCGTCAGCGGTATCTGGCGCTACCATTTTCGTGGGGACTCGGCTGGTTCACATTTTGATGGTGCTTGCACCCACAACGTTCCGCGGTCGATGGCATTAACCGCGCAGCCACGTCGTCGAGGAAGAACTAATGCAGGACAAGACATTCGAAGAGCTAATGCAGGACAAGACATCCAAGGAGTTGGCACAAATCCTCATTGACCAAATGAACGGCGTCCGCGCGGGAACGATAACGCCCAAAGAGGCGGTAGCCGTCCGCAAGGCTGTCGCGAAGGAAATGGCGCGCCGCAAGCGCCTCCTCCGGGAGAATTAGGAGCGCCTGGGGCGGGCGGGGGAGGCTTTAGGGCCCTCAACACCGGACTAGAAGGCCTATAAGGCCCCTTGCACTGTAGACCACCCAAGCGACCCGAGGGGCCGTAGGGGCGCAAGATGCCTTGCGCACAGCCGATGCAAACCGTCCGTGACGCGCCGATCGCTTCGTGGCCGCGCGGCCTCTCAGGCACAGGCTGGGGCTACCGGCTCCACCGCGTTCGCTGCTGGGCAGGTCAAGCGCCAGGTCAAGCCTGAGGGCGCATAATCAAAATCGACCGCACCGCCGACGCTGCGCTCCGCCATCGCTTCAATGACTGTGCTGCCGAACCCACGCCGCTGAGGCGCGGACACGGTCGGCCCCTCGCGCTCGGTCCAGCTGATGGTGAAGGTGTCGTTGGCGATCCCCCATGAGACATCAGCGCGGCCCCTTTCGGTCGAGAGCGACCCATATTTGCCGGCGTTGGTGGCAAGCTCGTGGATTGCAAGCCCGATGGCTTGAGCGGAATCTGCGTTCAAGCGCACCTTGGGGCCGCGCACGACGATGCGAGAACCAATGAGATCGGCGAAGGGCGCGAGTTGGGCGCGAACCAGCTCTTCGATCTCGACCCCATGCCATGCTTTACGGATGAGGAGGTCCTGGTTGGCTGCAAGCGCCTGGATGCGCTCAGAGAAGCGTTCCATGAAAGTTTCGGGAGTTCTGGTAGCGGTCTGGTGAGCGATCGCCTCCACGACACTGAGCATATTCTTCGCGCGATGATTGATTTCGCGCATGAGGAGTTGGTCTCGTTCCGCGAGCTTCTTGCGTTGGGTGATGTCCTCCACGGTGGCGACGAAACTCGTGGCTCGCCGCGCACGCCCAACACCCTCAAAATGAACAAGCCGACGAACCTCCACCCAACGCACCTCGCCGTCTCGTTGCTGAACGCGATACTCGTGCGGTGTGCCCGGATCAGCGGGATCGAGGGATGCCTCGCGGTCCGCCCAAAACCTCTCCGCGTCGTCCGAATGCACCAACTTCTTGACCTGGTCCAGCGGCATCTCGTCGGGTGTAAGATCAAAAATCTCTTTGAAGCGTGGGTCTCCCCACGCCACTTGGCTAACCAGATCGCACCGCCACCAGCCAAGCCGCGCTGCATCGAGGGCGAGTTGCAGATGCGCCTTGTTGACCCGCAAGTGCTTGCGATCGACTGCACAGCGCATCCCGGTAACGAGGATGACGATGGAAAGCCCCGCAAGAATGAACAGCAGGAGGGACGGCACGTCAATCAGGTCAACGTAGAAAGTGAAGCGCGGCTCCAACAAGAAGAAATCGACCGCGGCAGCTCTGAGCGCGAGGCAAAACAGCCCGGCGCCGAGGCCACCGATCAGTGCTGTGATAACTACGGCAAGAAAGAACGCAATGTAGTGAGCGCCAGCAAGATACGGGTCGATGGCGACCTGCAAGGCCGCCGCAACCCCAGCGCAGACGAAGGCGAAGGAAAACGCCCCGATGGTTCCGGGACGCAGCGCGGGGACATCGGCGTAAAGTGAAGCCAACCTTTGCGCGCTCTTGCGCATTGTGACGCTCCCTCCTTCGTTAGGAGAGCATCATTATCGTGAACTCAGCAGTTTCCATTGAGTTGCAGCGCGCGGCCTTTTGCGCGCACCGAGATGCTCTGGCTACCGAAAGCGCCTGTGCCCGAGGTGTGTGGCCCTTGGGCCCTCGGGCAGA
>JASHYD010001435.1 GCA_030043175.1 Xanthobacteraceae bacterium
ATATGCAGCTTCCAAGACCACCGACGCAAACGGTCTCCAAAGGGCGGAAGGAATGCCCGTATACGCCACGGGAAGGGCCGAGCAGAAGCTCTGTGATACGAATGGACGTTTGTCGTCACCAGCGTCGGTGACCTCGACGTCTCATTGCAGCCCGATGTTTAACTTGCCCCGCAGGCGGTCCGATTCCGGCTCAGCCAGCTTCTCCAGATATCCTCCGATCGTATCCAGGCCACCTTGGGTGCATAGCACGTACCCTTTCGGCATTTTCCAAGGCGATCGACCGGCACCTTTAGAGCACTGCTCAGAGCCATTCCGAGGTCGGCGAGGGCGTTAAGCTGGCGCGTCATTGTTGTCCGGGACAGCCGGCAACCGGTGCGAAAAACCGGCAGAACAGGGGTTGGACCCAACGAAATGCGGTGGCTGAGCTACTCGAAATCACACCCAACGGGCGATGTGCGGCGGGCACTGGATGCTGTGTCGAGCACCTCGGCAGGCAAGCCTGTCGTCATGATGGGAAATCACAGCTGCACCCGGCGATGTGAAATTGGTCGAGCCAGGCGGCTGTGCTGTATGTGTGATTCGATCACCCTAAAGACTTGGGTTGGCAATCTGTGCGACGAGAATTCAGCACCGCACGCCGATGCGCGCGGTATAGTCGATCCGGTTGAGCAAGACCTTGGTGTCACTAGCCGCGAAATATTCGTCAACGGCCCGCCGCGCCCCCTGCCAATGGCCGTAATCGTCGACGATGAGAACTCCGCCTTTCGCAAGCCGAGGGAAGAGGTGGTCTAGCTCGTGCCGAGTTGAAGAGTACCAATCGGTATCGAGCCTCAGCAAGGCGATAGCTTCTGGTACGGTAGCGGGAATTGTCTGTTCCACGGGTCCGCACACATAGCTGACCTGATCCTCGGGGTAGCCGGTGGACGCCATATTCCCCCGCACCGCCTCAAGCGGCGCATAGGCCCAAATGTAGCTGTCCTCGGTGCGTTGTTCCGCTGACAGTTGACCGATTGCGGAACGACCCTTGAAGTCGACATCAGTCGCATCCGGTGGAACCATACCCGCGAAGGTATCATAGAGATAAAGTCGTCGGCAGGTGTCGCCCGCCTCCAGCAGCGTGAGTGCCGCGCACATCATCGATCCGCCACGCCAGACACCGCATTCCACTATATCGCCCGGAATCCGCGTAACCGAAAGATACTCGACCGCCTTGTAGAGTGCGTAAATACGCTCAACTGAGGTCATCGTTGCTGGCTGGCAGCGGCGGAGGATGGGCAAGAAGGCTGGGTCAAAGTCAGAATGCTCTGACACGAGGTCTGCTCCTTGGCTTAAGGCAACGGTTCATGTACCCGCACGTTTGACGCTAGTTTGCGACATGTTCCGGTTCTTGTCGTAAAGGACGACCTGCGGATTGTTGACGTCGTAGGCGCTGGTGCACATCACGCGTCTGTTATCTGAGGTTTCGATGAGAGTCCTCTCCGCAATTGACGTTGGATTGCTTGATTTTGTTAGGAAAAGTGCATCCATGCAAAGTGGAAAGCTTTTGGAATTACCAACCGATTCTGCGACGCCCGGCAGCGTGCACTATCGGCAACAAACACGCGGCCACGCTGGCCATACCAATTGCATTTGAACGCATGACTTATTCCCCCCTTTCGTCAAAAATATGGTTCATAGAGTTCGAACGGGAGATAGCTCCCACGCGTCGAATGCGCGCTGCCCGGCGCCCAGCCCTCAATTGCGCCCAATTGCGTCCACGTGTAAAGGAAACTCCGCCCGGTTGGCGCCACGTCTCGTCTGATTCCCGACGCTTGATTGCCCCCGGGATTGCGTCGGCTTCGCCGTCTTGAACTCCGCGAGCGCTTGTGTCGAGAATCGCCGTGCGGGCGCGCCTCTATCTCGGTTCGACTCGGCGGATTCGTCGGAAACGGCGCACTGGCCGTGCCAAGACAGAGACATCGAAAGTTGCGAGAACGTTCTACTCGGTTACAAGGATCAGGATAGTGAAATTCGACCAGCAACGCGCTGATTTGCACTCCATGCTTCCCCATAATGACTACGTCTCGCCCGGTCTAGAAACGATCATGCCCGATGCCGCCTTCCCCAATATGATCGTTGGTGATGTCTCCGTGCCTCGCTGGCGCTATCTGAGACGGTGGGTGGAGCATAATTGGTACACGGATCGACGAAACCCGGATGCGGGCTTCATCAACCGTGACGAAGCTTCAATTCTTTACAACAACGCCCTGTTGTTTCGCGGAAAGCCTTGTCTTGAAATCGGATGTTGGCGGGGATGGTCTACCGTGCATCTGGCACTGGGCTCGGGCATGGTTGATAGCGTCGATCCCATATTCGCGGATCCTGATTTCGCCGACAGCATTACTGCCTCCTGCAAGGCTGCGGGCGTACTTGACAAAGTGAGATTCTATAGCGGCTTGAGCCCAGGCGCGATCGACGACCTGGCCCAGTCGACCGGGAAGCGCTGGTCACTGGTCTTCATCGACGGTGATCATGAGAACGACGCGCCGCGGCTCGACGCCGAGGCGGCCATGCGGTACGCAACCGAAACGGCGATGGTTCTGTTCCACGACCTTGCCTCCCCCTATGTGGCGGCCGGCCTCAATGCGATGCGAAACGCCGGCTGGCGAACCATGGTTTATCAGACTATGCAGATCATGGGCGTCGCATGGCGGGGCAACGTAGAGCCGGTAACCCATGTGCCGGATCCCAAGGTGTTCTGGACCTTGCCGCGGCACCTGTCCAGTTATGAGGTCAGCGGATGGAAGCATCCGACTCTCCGCTCGGATGGTTTCGCTCGGGTCGGCATGACGATCGAGGACCGGCGAAACGCCGCGTTGATTCGCGCGCAATCGGCTGAAGATGATCTCGCTGCCGTCGAGTCCCAACACGAGGCTGCGTTGGCACGCCTGCAAGCGATTGAAGGTGATCTTGCCGCCGTCAGGGCTGAACGGGACTCTGCATTGGCACGCCTGGATGGTGCGCTGCTGCAACGGGAGGCAGCCGACGCCATTCAGGAGATGATCACCCGGCTTGCCGGACAGATCGCAGAATTGAACGTGGGGATCTCGAGGAAGGACAAAGCCGGGGCCGACCAGGCTGCGCTCCATCGGTTTGTGCAAAGGTTCGTGCAGACGCGTGTGCTGCTCGGCCTATTGCGGCGTTCTCAAGGGCAGCGGAAAGCAACCCTCCACGCTGAGGCCGCGCTGTTGGGCATTTCGCAAGTGCGGCTTAGCGAAGCTGCTGTTCTCAATGAGTCGCGAGCAGCATTCGCGATCCAGCAGCAGCCGCAGCTGGCGGCGATCAAAGCGCCCGATATGAAGATTGAGCTCGAACAGTGGCTAGCGGTGAGCCATGAGAAGGTGGGAGTCCGAAAACCTACGTTGTCGCCCCCGTTGCTGGAGCGGTATTTTGAAGGACTGGGTTTGAGCCGGCAGGCTGCTGGTGTTTGCGTGACGCTGCTAACCGAGGGCGGTCTTCAGGCTGCAGGTCGCGAAATCGTTTATCATGCTGTGGCGAGTTTGCCCGACAACATCCGCTTTGCATCGCTTGTGGAACGTGTCCGGTGTAGCCCCTGGTTCGATGAGTCATTTTACCGCGATCTGGCCGCGCTTAGCGGCACAGGTCTGCAAGCTGCTATCCATTATTTGCTAGTGGGCGAGCCGCTTGGATTCTCCCCATCATTGGCGTTCAATCCCGAATATTACGCAACACGATACCCCGACGTCCCCGACTCGGGAATGAGTTGCCTGCTACATTACGATTCGAGCGGTCAAAGCGAGGGTCGGCAAGCCCTTCCTCCTACCGCTCACTTCCACGCGAGAGCGGAACCGGTGGATCCGCGGCGCGAAAACGTAATCGTTGTGGTGCACGAGACCTCGCGAACTGGTGCTCCCACCCTAGGCTGGAACATAGTCCGGCACCTCGCTCAGAAGTACAACGTCTACACGGTCCGACTGGGGGAGGGCGCCCTCACACCGGAGTTCGAGGCCCTAAGCGCCGAGGTACACGCACCATTCGCCAACTCAGTCGGCCACCATCAAGCGGATGTTGAGTTTGGGCTGCGTTCGTTGTTTGCGGGTCGGGTGTTCAAATATGCGATCGTAAACAGCATCGAATCCCGTCCGCTCCTCGAAATCTGTGCGAAGCGGTTTGTGCCGACTCTGCTGCTAATGCACGAGTTCGGTTCGTATGTTTGGCCGGTTCATTCGCTGCAAAAGGCACTCGATTTGGCAACGGAAATTGTGTTTCCGGCTCCGATTGTGGCACGCTCTGCAATCGACGTGCATCCTGCACTGGCAAATCGCCGGGTGCACGTCAAGCCGCAAGGCATGTCAGTCATACCTGCAAGCAAAGCGACGGTGCAACCGCAGTCCGCCCAGCTGAACTCGCTTTCTCGGGCGCGCGCAGAGGGTGCTTTCATCGTGTTGGGTGCAGGCTCAGTCAATCTACGTAAAGGGGTGGACCTCTTCATATCGGTGGCCGCCGACCTGCAACGTCTCGGGTTGGAACGGCCGGTGCATTTTGTATGGGTGGGTGGCGGCTATCGTCCAAACGAGGATATGGGGTACTCGGTCTATCTGAAGGAGCAGCTTGAACGGTCAGGCCTAAACGAACGCGTCACATTCATGGACGAGGTATCGGATTTGGAGCCCCTCTATGCCATGGCCCACGTCTTACTCCTAGCCTCAAGGCTCGACCCATTGCCGAACGTGACGATCGATGCGGCACATCGAGGCATCCCGATCGTCTGCTTCAAGGATGCCAGCGGGATGGCCGACCTGATGCTCGCCTGCGATAGTACGGCAATCGGAGTAGTGCCGCATCTTGACACTCATGCGGCTGCGGAGCTGATCGGCAGCTGGGCGTCCGATGAGTTGGCGCGCGTGCGGATAGCGGAGGCGGTCGGACAGCTCGCTCGGCAGACCTTCGACATGAAGCACTATGTCGAGTGGTTGGATTCGCTAGGAACCCTGTCTGAGTATTCGCTCGGGTCGACTTTGACGAGAATTCCAATCCCAAAGATGAAAGATGCACAGTCCGTCGGTCGCTCCAAGACTAAAGGTCGAGGAGAAAACTGCGCCGATCCTGCGGTCGCACTAGTGCCGGAACGTCTCATCTCCGTCCACGTACCGAAAACAGCAGGATCGTCCTTGCATTCCCAAATGGCGATTTTGATGGGCGATTTGGTTGCTCTCGATGTCGCGCACGACCCGCTCACGCCGGCAGGGCTGGAAACCGCGCCATTCCCGGAAAGGAAGCGAGTTCTGCATGGCCATTTCCGCGCATCGCGCTATGCAACAACGCAGGCATACTGGGTCACTTTTCTTCGTCATCCGATTGATAATTTGATTTCGATCTACTTCTACTGGCGATCAATCCCAAAACCCGCGCATGAGTTGCATGGCCGTTTCCTCCATGAGCGGCCGTCAGTGGTAGAGCTGGCGAGATATCCGGGTCTTCAGACCTTCTGGTCCGAGACTTATTTTGGCGGTTTCGATATGCAGCGCTTCGATTTTATCGGCTTTCATGAATTGCGCGATGCGGATCTCCCGCGGTTGGGGCAGCAGATCGGCCTGCCACTCGTCGCCGAGGTTCACGTTAATCGGAGCGCCCACTCTGACGAACGCACCTCTCTGGAAAACAACGCCAGCATTCGAAGTCGTCTGGCGGACCTCCTCGCGGCGGATATCGCCTTCTACGAGCGATGGAGATCTCGCGCGTGCTGAACCTTCGTCTTTCGGCGAGCGTTGGCGTATTTTCTCCTCTCCAATTCTAGTCGCCTCGCGTGAATCCGCGTTTCGCCACGACAATCAAGTCGCCGATGCTGTAGGCATCAGGTCGCCTTGGTTTTTGGAATTAATCGCGGGACAGCTGTGGCAAAGCGCAGCAATGTTGCGGAGTTGTGGCCGGCCGCGAAGACACCGGCCCGGGCTGAAGCGACGCGCATGGCGAGGATCGAACCCGTGCCACGTGCGAGAATGGAGGGGATCAGTGGCGCAGTTCAGGCGGCTTTTTTGCCTGGCCGGCCAATGCGCGAACCAGACACTTTTGGGATACCGTCAAGCGCCTGATCGCCTAATGATTTAACATGTTGAATTGACGAAATATTCTCAGGGAGATCGCTGCGCAAAGCAAGCCTTTGACGGCCTTGTCAGGCACGTCTGCAGTCGGGCCGGTGATCGGCGGCCTGGCATCGGATGAGTCAGCGCGCAGATAGCGGCCGCGACCAGACGGCTCGCTCGGAAGGTCTTCGACATGGAGCACTATGTCGAGTGCTTGGATTAGCTTCGCACTGCAATCTCGGCACGGGGCGCGCGGC
>JASHYD010001436.1 GCA_030043175.1 Xanthobacteraceae bacterium
AGGCCAGCGCGACGATGCCGAACGCCAGCCCTGTGATGTGGTGCCAGTAAAACATGCCGCGATAAGGCGACAGGCGCCCGTTCTTGCCGCGGCGCCATTGGGCGATGCCGAGATACAGCCCAAACAAAGTGAGGAAGCTTCCGATGATCGAAGTCCAGATCACCGTCTGTATCCACAACCACCTGTTGGTGCGCAGGTCTTTGAAATAAATCATATGCGGAATGGCACCGAACCAGTTCCAGAATCGCTGCGACGCCGTGGTGCGCAGCAGGACCTTGCCGGACTGTCCGGAGACGTAGAGTACGGTGCCTTCCGCGTCGGCGAAGGCGAACCGATAGACTGGCTGCTCCCGGTCGAAGCGGTAGAGGATCCACTGATCTCGCCAGACTTCCTCGGCGGCGGCAATCGGCGGGGCTAAACCGTTCGGTTGTGCCATCGCCGCAAGGGCGACCTGCTGCGCTTCGCCAAGTTCAAGGGTGCTCACCCCGCTACCGTCGGCGAGATTGATCATCTGATCCGGTGCCGGCGGGCGCGGAAGGCGCAGCACCGGGACGTCGCCCAGCATCTCGATTTCGGCTTGGGCCATCAGTTGTCCGTCGGGCAGCGTGCCGTCGGCAACGTGGCAGCAGGCCTGCCAATTAATCACTGGCAAGCTAACCAGGCGCTCGGCTCCGAGGGGCTGGGGGAATCCCACGTACATCATCACGATGCCCGACAGGAACCAGGTGAGCATGAGCAGCCCCACCGCGATGCCGAGATAGCGGTGGAGAATCACTGATGTGCGCCAAACGAAGCCAGCCATATGGTTACGCTAACACATTTTTTCGCTTCTGTGGATTCCCAGTGGCCGCATCGTTTCGGATTCAGCACTGACATCGCCAATCAACGCGGCCCAATGCGCGATCGGCGGCACCGCTGCGGAGCAGCGTCTGATCAAGACCCGCAAGCGCTTCCGCTTCGTCGGTGCCGTGCGCGAGCAACCCAAGGCGGAAACAGTGACCGTGGTGGCCCATCGGGAGGCGGCCACGTAACAAGGCCAACTATCACCGCCACCTCGAAGCACACGTGGCGCTGCGTCGACGGCGAAATGACCAATCCGTTGACAAGCAGATCCGTTACCATGCGAAGCACTGTGAAGACGTTAAAGCTTTTTGCTCATCGACGCACGCACGCGCCGACAAGCCATTGCCGGAGATTAAGTGCCCGTGCGCATGCTATCCTGCCAATTCCGTCCGTGACGTTGGAGGCCGCGACCGCCCCTTTGATGCCGCGTGCCATCTTGCTTTCCAGGGCCCGCTGCAGCGATTCCGGCGATCCGCATCGCCTTGCGTTCAAGGAGTGCTTGATTCAGGCCGTCGTTACCTTCAGCCGCTATAATCCAGACGCCTCTCGTTCGGCAATAGAGGTGTCTTTGTTGCTGTACGTTTTACAATATCGATCACTGTACCGATCATTATGTACCGGCAACACGGTTCTGCTTCCCACGGCCGGAGGCCCTGTCGAGACGATGAGCCTGTTGTGGCAGGAGCCAGACCTGCATAACGTCAGCACAATCTGCATAAATGGAACCAGCGCCTCAAATTGAACCCGACGCGGGAAAGCGCACCGGCCGACCCTGCGATCAGTCCACGGAATAGTTGGCCCCCGGCGCAGGTGCGCCGGGGGCCAACGCCAACAGAGACTGATCGCAGATGGCTGCTTGGGTGCGCGGATGAGCGTCAGTGGCGGTGACAAAAGCACCGTCAAGTTGAACCGTCGGTCCGATTCTCGACAGTTCGACAACAGATGCACGTGCCGTGTCTGCAGTGCAACACCTTTATGGCCATCACCGCGCTGCTTTTCGATGGAGTGATTGAGGCGACCTCCGCCTTGCCACCTCTGGCCGATGCATTCACGTTCGAATGGCATCTTTGCTCTGATAAAGAAAAAGACACCTCTAGGCTGCCGGGTCTAGAAGTGTCTTAAGTTGGAAGTGAAAGTAAGGTAGACGTAACAAGTCACCGGTGAGAGGGGAACTCCACGCACCGATGTGTTCTATTCGAGCATACTACATCTCCTTATGTCAAATTACTTTTCATTAACTTATATAGTTACCGAGGTATAGTATATATATATAATGGAGCTGGCTATATCTATCTTGTCTACTATCTAAAAACTATTGAAAGTTTCAACGAACGCAGCGGTCATATCTCCGTAAAATTGTTGCGTTGCCATGACTTTTGACCATAGCGGCTCGGGGTGGCTTAGGAAGTGCAGTTGCTTCCGCAGGACCGGTCGATCGGGAAGGCCGAGGTACCAATCGAATACGCGAGGCGACTTGCCGTGGAGACGCGGCGACCATGGACGCAGCCCCATCGGCGTGCTGAAGCGGGCAGCGAAAGGCGCGTCCGAAGGACGCAGTTTTGTTAGCTGAGTTGATCGACGTAACGCTTCGCTTTTGCAATCGCCTCTTCGAGACTTGCGTGATCGCCGACTACGATGGCGCGACCCCCGATTCTGTTGAGCAGATCTGGATCGGTTGAGCACAAATTGACGATCCACTGATCGGGAAACATCGCAACCTGCTGGTAGGTGATTTCGTAACCCTTGTACTCGAGCACATGGCCGCCTTGCTCTAACCTGGGCTCTGCCCCGATTGGTGACCGAGCTTGCTGGAAGACCGCAAAAGCCTGGGCAACATTGAGGACCAGAGAATCCGGCGCTTTCGTGTCGCGTACGGGCAGTTTTGACAGGATCCCCTCTATCTTTAACTGATCCCGAAGAATCCCAGAAAGCCCGGAACCTGCCAGGCGTTCGAGCCTATCTGCTTGAGCTTCGATCGCTTGCTGCCGTCTGTTCGCTTCCGTGGATGTGCGCGCGTCCGGTCCGAGGGAGCAGGTGTCGGGGTTGCGGAGATTCATCGCGATGGCCCTTAGGAGATTGGCCAGCGTTGGCGCACCTCTATCCTCGCCGCTGACCACCCCCGCAAGTTCGATGATGTTCCACAAGGGCGCGCCGGATTCCTCAAGGATGAATGCATTGTGAAAATTATCGCGGCTCCACAGTTGCTCAACGCGTGCTATCGCAGCCGCGCTTGTGGGATAGGGCTCCTGCTGCATTATCGCCGGCCGGCGCCTAGGACCGTAAGCGTTAACAAACATTGGCCCATCGCTATAGACCAACGTCACCGGCCCCAGATTGGCATCCTCCTGCTTCAGTCGCGCTTCCCAAGTAGCGCAACTCATATCCACGGCTTGCGGAATCGGCGACACTGCGCTCTCCCAATTTTGGATCGTCTGCCGGGTTACGCCCAGTCTGTCGGCGATCTGCCGCTGCGTAAGCCCGACACGCGCACGCCACGCCTTGAACTCATTGGCTTTCATTCTATGAATCAGCCAAAATATCAGTCTATTGTAAATGATGGATCAACTTTTCCTGACTTCCCAGGTTGTCCCTCATCATTTCCTTGTTCTCGCCGGTACAAGACCGCTAACTGACGATCGCTGTTGCACCCGGCTCAAGGAAGCATCCTCTTGATCGCCTTGATTGGACGCCCCGTCGTTCGCTCGGAGAATTCAGCTCGATTGTTCATCGTGCGGCTTAGTAAGCGGTATGTAAGACGCGTCTGAGATAGTATATCCCAGTACGTTATACGCCTGAACGGCCTCAGAGAGCTGCGCCGTTAGGACAGACTTCGAGCGGTCGGACGCAACCGAGATTTGATTCGCCCCATCGAATGTGAGAACATAAAGATAGATACTATACCCATCTATACAAATGCGGCACCCCAATTCGCACAGATACTCTGTCACCTATATTGTATTGCCATAGTCCTGTATATTATCTACCTATAGTCAGCTATATTATTTAAACGCGACAAGTTGCCAATATTTCCGCTATACTGTGTGCTTTCAGCAACACAGGAAGTTTTTTATAAAAAGCTTAGCTGCAAACTAGCACAATATTTGACAGCAGCGTTCCCGTTTTCTTACTTTGATCAGAAGAAGGACCGAACGGCGAAAATTGCCGAACGGGTGACGCAGAAGTACCCGTGGTTATGGCCTCACAAGGCCGTAACCTGGGAGTTGCGTGCAGATTGAGGGGGGGCCATGCTCAGCACAAAGACCAGTTCGTTCCTGAAGTCGACGCCCCGAACCGCATGGCTAACCTGTACGGCGTTGCCCGCATTATTCGCGACGATTTGCGGCACGGCCAACGCGCAACAGCCACCCAATACATCCCCCGCCGGACCATCGTCGGTGCAACTCGGCACAATAGAGGTGGTCAGTCCAACCGGCATAGCAACACCCCAGAACCAAGTCGCCAGCTCCGTTACGGTCATCACCGCCGCGGACTTGGAGCGTGACCAGCGGCGCACCGCAATGGATGCACTGCAGGAAGTACCGGGGATTAATGTCACTCAGACCGGAGGCCCGGGGACTATTACCGAAGTGTATATTCGAGGCGCTAACCCGGAAATGGCAAAGGTGCTGATCGACGGCATTGATGTAACCGATCCGAGCAGCTTAAATCAGGAATACGACTTCGGTCAGTTGCTGACCGGCGACATTGCGCGTATCGAGGTATTGCGGGGACCGCAAAGCGGCTTCTACGGCGGCGACGCTATGGGCGGCGTGATCTCGATTACCACAAAAACAGGTCAAGGACCGCCAAAGGCGACCTTCGAGGTCGAGGGCGGATCGTACGGCACTTTCAATCAGAAATTGAGCCTCGGCGGATCGCAGGATAATTTCAACTACTATTTCACTATAAACCACTACCAGGCGGCATCAACTCCGGCATTACCGCTTGACATATTGCTTCCGGGGGAACAACGCAAAAACCAATTCTATGACAACAAGACGTACTCCGCCAAAGTAGGCTATGATTTTAACGAAGATTTCAGCATCAACGCCACGACCCGTTACACGCAATCGAAGCTTAACAGCAACGGCACCGGAGACGATAATTTGTCTTTCGCGCCGGATTTTACCACCAGCACTCAGAACTTGTCTGAGTCGTTTTCACGCGCCGAAGCCGTGTGGAAGATGTACGACGGACCCCTCGGGACCTTCAGAAACTATTTCGGCGCCGCCTACTCTTATACATCGACTTCTTTTATATCACCGCAGACTGGAGATAACGGGATACCAGCCGGATTTGGGCCGAGCAACTTTGCTGGCGAGCGCGAAAAGCTCGACTGGCGCGGCGTGTGGACCTTCCTTCCGAAGGAAGTGCTGGTGATGGGTCTTGAAGACGAGCATTTCGATTTGACGCAAGTCAATCCCAGTGGAGGCACCTCGTGCGTAACCCCTGGCGCAGGCTGCTCCGCCTCAAATGCCAATAAAGCCGCCTATCTGGAGCTGCAAACCAATTTCTATGACCGGTTTTTCTTTGCTGCCAACGGACGGATCGATGACAACGAACAGTTTGGCGAACACGAAACCTTCCGGTTAGCACCCGCCTTCCTTGTGCCCTTCACTGATACGAAACTGCAGGCAAGCTGGGGTACTGGCTTCAAAGCTCCGACACTGGAGGAACTTTTCGTCAGCTTTCCAGCCTTCAATTTCTTCGCCAATCCACACCTCTTGCCCGAGACCGATACTGGTCAGGACATCGGATTCGAGCAGCCGCTCTTTCAAAACAAGGTCCGTTTCGGGGTAACCTACTATCACATTGACTACGTCAACCTCATCCAAGCCAATACCGGCCCCACCGGGACCTTCGAAACGTACGAAAATGTCGGCCGTGCTAGAACATACGGCACCGAATCCTTCATCCAGTGGAACGTTTCTCCTTGGCTAAACTTCCGCGCAGATGTTACCACCACGACCGCAATTGACGAACTCACTGGCCAGGCGCTGCTGCGCCGACCGAGAGACAAGGAAACCTTTAAGGTGACTTGGATGCCTCTCGACGACCTGACCTTTTCGACAACTGTGATTCATGTCGGGCCGTGGGTCGACATCAACAATTTCGGCACCGTAACGGGACTGCCGGGTACGCCGTACACACTGGTCAATCTCGCACTCAACTGGAAATACAGCGACGAGATTACGCTGTTCACCCACATCGACAACCTGACCAATGTGCAATACCAAGACCCGATTGGTTTCCTGCGCCCAGGCTTCGGCGTCTATGGCGGAGTGCGGCTGACTGAGTTGCTGCCCACCTTCAAATAGCATGGTCGCCTTCTGTGTGTGATCCTCGCTTGACCTATTCATCGGGCCTCACCGTTATTTCTCTGGCCGCCGCCCTTGCGCTTGGGATTGCCGCATCAGCCGCCGCCGAATTGACGCACAAGCCGACCCGCATCGTCTCGATCAATCTGTGCACCGACGAACTGATTCTGCGTCTCGCTGATCCCAAGAATGTCGTTTCCGTCTCCTATCTGTCTCGCAATTACTATTCAAACGTCATTGATCTTGCGGAAGGAATTCCCGTCAACCATGGCCTGGCGGAGGAAATCGTTCCCCTCAGGCCAGATTTGGTAGTGTCTGGACTATACACCACGCGCACTACGACGGCGCTGCTCAAGCGGACGAATATTCCGGTTCTCGATCTCGACGTGCCGCGAACCATCCAGGAGGTGATGGACCAATATCGCGACGTCGGTGGAGCACTCGGCGAGCCTGAGCGTGCCAAACGGATCGTTGACGAAATGGAGGAACGCCTCACCGCCATGCCGCCGGCCCCTCCGCCGCCGCTCCCGCGCGC
>JASHYD010001437.1 GCA_030043175.1 Xanthobacteraceae bacterium
GGAAAGCGGGCGTAGATCGTGGGCTTTCCCGAGCGCGCGGCCTCGGCGATCTCCTCGATGCTCGCACCCTCGAATCCACGCTCGAGAAAGACCTTCCGGGCCGCCCCGAGGATGCGCTCCTCGACCGCTCCCGCGAGTTCCTTCGGCGGGCGGCCGGCGCGCACCGCGGTACGGGGCGCGCGAGGCTTCGTGGCCACCGGTTGCTCCTTCAAGTCATTTTGCACTTCGTTTTTCGCCTTCAACTCATTCATTTGATAGCCATTTTACCCGATTGCGGCCCAGCCGACTGCTTTCACTGCACCTCAACATATGCATATCTGACCTGCTTGTAAATAGAACGGAACCGTATTGTTTCTATTGACGCGGCCGCTCGATGGCAGTATCTCCTGCAAAGAAACGAAACGGTACCGTTTTATTTTGAACGCACCGACATCAAGGAGTGGCAATCATGTTGGAAGACAGTGCTCTGGAAAGAGGCGAACTCGAGTTTCACGAGATCGATAGCCCCCAATCCGTTCCGGACTTCGACTCCGAGCCGAACAACCGGCCCTCGAGCCCGCAGGTCGAGGCGTGGGCACCCGGGCGACGGAAAAGCCCTGCCGCCCCGCAGCCCGAACGGCCGACGCAGCCCCAGGACGGGCAGCCGGCGACGATCAGTAAGAAGCCCAGCAAAGGTGTCCGCAAGGGCCGCGCCGCGGTCTATGCCATCGGCGCGCTGCTTCTCGCGGCGGCCCTGGGCGGCGGCTACGTTTACCTGGACAACGCCGAGCACTTCCAATCCACCGATGATGCCTTCATCGCGGCGCGGCAATCCTCGCTCGCTCCCAAAGTGTCCGGCTACATCACGGCGGTCCCCGTCACCGACAACCAGCATGTCGCCGCTGGCGACGTGATCGCCGGCATCGACGACCGCGATTACCGCATCGCGCTCGATCAAACCGAGGCGCAAGTAGCGGCGGCGCAGGCCAGCATCGAGAACATCGACGCACAGCTCCAAGTGCAGCAGGCGCAGATCAGCGCCAACGAGGCGCAGGTCGAGCAGGCGCAGGCGGCGCTGGTGTTCGCGGAGCAACAGAACGCGCGCTATCAGGATTTGGCGCTGAAAGGCGCGGGCTCCGTCCAGAACGCGCAGCAGTACAGCTCTCAGCTCCGCCAGCAGCAGCACGCGCTGGCGAGCGCGCAGGCCACTCTTAAGCTGGCACAGCGGCAAATCGAGGCGCTGAAGGCGCAACGCAGCAGTGCCGTCGCGAGCCTGGCGCAGGCCCAGGCCCAGCGCGACCAAGCGCAACTCAATCTTTCCTACACGACCGTGCGGGCGGCGCAGCGGGGGCGTGTCGTCAACCTTAGCGCTGCCGTCGGCCAATTCGCACAGCCGGGCACGAACCTGGCCATGTTCGTGCCGGATCAGATCTGGGTCACCGCGAACTTCAAGGAGATTCAGCTCGATCGTATGCGGCCCGAAGAGCCGGTGACGCTCCAGATCGACGCCTATCCGGGACGCGCGATCCGCGGCCACGTCGACAGCATTCAGCCCGGATCCGGCACCGCATTCTCTCTGCTGCCCGCGCAGAACGCCACCGGCAACTACGTCAAGATCGTCCAGCGCGTGCCGGTCAAGATCATCATCGATAATCCGCCCACCGACGTCGCGCTCGGCCCGGGTATGTCGGTCGTCCCGACGGTGCGAGTCGATCTCAAGCCCTCGCTCCTCGAGCGGCTGAGGGGGTGGCTATGAGTGCCGCGGCGACACGAACCGGCGCTCTCGCCGCTGCAAGCGGCGTGGCCGCCAACCCATGGGTGATCGCCATCGTCATCGCGCTCGCGAGCTTCATGGAGGTGCTCGACACCACCATCGCCAACGTGGCGCTGCCCTACATCGCGGGCGGCATGGGGGTGAGCGAGGACGAAGCCTCGTGGGTGGTGACGACGTATCTCGTGTCCAACGCCATCATCCTGACGGCCAGCAGCTTTCTCGCTCGCATGTTCGGCCGCAAAACCTTCTTCCTGATCTGCCTCGGACTGTTCACGCTGAGCTCGCTACTGTCCGGCGTTGCCCCGAACCTGCAATTGCTGCTGCTGTTCCGCATCCTGCAGGGGTTCGGCGGCGGCGGCATGGTGCCCGTCGCACAATCGATCCTCGCAGATAGCTTCCCGCCGGAGAAACGCGGCCAGGCCTTCGCGCTGTTCGGCGTTGCGGTGGTGGTGGCGCCGGTGGTCGGGCCGACGCTCGGCGGTTGGATCTCCGACAATTGGTCCTGGCAGTGGGACTTTCTGATCAATGTACCAGTCGGCGTGCTGGCGATGGCACTGATCGCGGTGCTGCTGCGCGAGCACAAGGGCGTGCCGGCGCGGCAGCAAGGCCACGGGTTCGACGTCATCGGATTCGTTCTGGTCGCTACCTTCCTGGGTGCGCTCGAGGTCGTGCTCGACCGCGGCCTGGAGGACGACTGGTTCGCCTCGCCCTTCATCGTCACGTTCTCGATCATCTGCGCGGCGGCGTTCGTGCTGATGATTCCGTGGGAGATGCGCCGCCGCAATCCGATGATCGACCTCAAGATGGTGGCAACACGCCAGTTCGGCTCCGCCTTCGCGGTGATGCTGGCAACCGGCGCCATTCTGCTCGCGACCACCCAGTTCCTGCCGCAGCTGGTGCAGCAGAATTTCGGCTACACCGCAACCTGGGCCGGCCTCCTGCTTTCGCCGGGCGGCCTCGTCACCATGGTTATGATGTTCGCCGTCGGCCGTCTCGCGGCCAAGGTGCAGCCCAAATACCTCATTATCGGCGGCGCGGTGCTCATCGCAGTCTCGATGTACCAGATGACCCACGTCTACGGTGATCTCGGCTTCTGGTACATGGCGCAGTCGCGCATGCTGCTCTGCGTCGGACTCCCGCTGATCTTCATTCCGATCATGACCGCGTCCTACGACGGCGTTCCGCAATCCAAGACCGACCAGGCCTCGGCCTTGATCAACGCGGCGCGCAACACCGGCGGCTCGATCGGCGTCTCAATCATCTCGAACGTGCTGATGCATCGCGAGCAATTCCATCAGAGCCGGCTCGTCGAAAGCGTGCTCCCGTCGAGCGTCCAATATCAGGACACGCTTCACCGCATGACGGATTATTTCGTGGCGCAGGGCAACTCCCTGCTCCAGGCGCAGCAGCAGGCGACCCAATGGATCGGACAGCAGGTGCAGGCCCAGGCGTCGTTCATCGCCTATATGGACGCCTTCTGGGTGCTGGCGTTGATCTCGCTCGCCATGGTTCCGCTCGCACTGACCCTGCGCAAGATCAAGCTCGGCGGTCCCGTTCATGTCGGCCATTGATCAAATTGAGCCATGGACGCGCAGGGAAGCGCCATGTCTCAATGACTCACAAGCCGACATAAAGAGCCGCTGAGAAGCAGGCAATCCCGCTGAACGCTTTTTTTCTAGCCGCAGGTCGCCTGCGTTTAGTGATAAAGCCTGCTCAAAAGCGAAGGAAGGCAGCCATGGAAATCGCAGGAAGGACAGCGCTGGTGACTGGCGCGAACAGGGGCCTGGGACACACCTTTGCCGCGGCGCTGATGCAGGCCGGGGCCTCGAAGGTCTATGCCGGCGCGCGCGACCCTTCGACCGTGAGCGATCCACTTTTCACGCCCTTGCGCCTCGACGTCACATCGCCGGCCGACATCGCCGCGGCGGCCGAGACCTGCGGCGATGTCGAGATCCTCATCAACAACGCCGGGGCGATGTTCGCGACGTCTGTGCTCGCGGAGAACGCGGAGGAGATGCTGCGGCGGGAGATGGAGGTGAACGTGTTCGGTATGCTGGCGATGGCCCGGGCATTCGCGCCGCTTCTGGCCCGCAACGGCGGCGGCGCCATCATCAACATGCTTTCGGTAGTAAGCTGGTATGTTTACCCCTTCAATTCGACCTATGGCGCGACCAAACATGCCGCCCTCGCCGTCACGGAAGGGCTGCGCATCCAGCTGAAGGCGCAGGGCACGCGTGTGATTGGAGTCTATGCCGGCCTTATCGACACCGAAATGGGCGCGGCGCTGTCGTCCGGCCCAAAGACGTCCCAGCAACAGGTCGCTGGGAAGACCATCGAAGGCATTCTCAGTGGTCTCGATCACGTCCTCGCCGACGAAAGGGCCGAAGAGCTGTGGCGGGCCACGCGGGACGATCTCGTGATGCTGCAGGGCGAGATGCAGACCCAGTGGGACCGTCGTTCGACGTGAGCCGCGTGATCACGTCTTTACGGTCGAGATGGTTAGGCAATATCACCATCGTCTGACATCTTGGACCGCTAAGGGTGACTTTCAGGACCAAATCCCGGTTGCCCATCTATGGGGCCGGGCTTCCTACATGACCTGACGTTCTGCAAAGTTACGTTGTCCTGAACAACGCGCTCGGGTCGCCCGCGTGTTTTCATCGTAAACTGCCCGATCACCGCCAACCGCTCTCCGCCCAAACGGCTCGGCAGACGCCTCCGCGTCTTCCGGCCTGGCAAAGCCACAACACCACGAAGTCACTGTCACCGCGGCCGCTTCATCTCATGACCCCAATTGGCACCGGCCGGCGGTCTTGAAGCCACAACTGGCTGGGTGGGGATTATGAACACGGCCCCAAGACGCTTGATCCTCGGGTCCCACGCCGCCAGGGTGGCGACAGTCAAGCAAAAGAGCGGCGCATCATCTTACCGGCGAATGCAGAGGCGCGCGCGTGCACGCGTCCCGAGCCGATAGTCAGCGAGGCGGTGAGGTTGGGGGGCCCGGTCCCCAACAAAATAAATTTTGCATATCTTACGAAATTTATTTAGCATAAAAACTCTATTTCTCCATAATAAGATTAAGGCGCTTTACGCGAGTAGTGGCTGCTCGGCAGCGAGGCTTTCCATGAAATTAGCGGTCGCGGTATCAGTTGCGGCAGCGGCGGCCGGCGTGGCCGGTGACCGCGCGGACGATTTTTGGCCGATACCCCGTCCTTCCTTTGCAGAGCTGCTGCAATTTCCCCTGCGGTCAAATCCAGAGCCGATCAGCGCAGATCAGGCAGTTATGGTCAGGCCGCAGAGCGCGGATGCGGAGGGTTTGACGGAGCCAACACCAAAGGCTGAGGAATCCTCAAATCCAGACTCCGAACTGCCCGAGATTTCTGGCGTCCCGCCATGGGCGTGGCCAGTCGCGCCGCTGGCATCAAAGCCGAGGCCGGCGCCAGTGTGGCCGTCGTGGCTGTGGCCACCGTTGCTGCAATGGTATTGGGCGCCGGGCTCGCCGATCGTGTCTTGGACGTGGGAGCCGGCGCCACAGCCGGAGTTGCCTGAGACGAACGGGATTGCGTCAACTATCGTGCTGACGATGGGGCCCGGCGCAAAACCGCCTTTATGGCTCCAGAATGTAGCCAGCACGACGATCGCCGCGATATCGCCGCCCCCGTGGCCACGTGTGCCGGTACCCGATTTCCGGGTCCCGACGGGGCGTAGCCGCTTCGCGCACGAGAAGAACTTGGAGCCTCCGCAGCAATTTGTGCGGTGGTCGGATCGGTGGGAGAACGTACTACCGGATGTTCGTGAAGTTGATCGACGCTGTCGAGCAATTGGCAGCAAATCTCCGACTCGAGGAGTTATTCGAGGTTGCGCCCACCGCGTGGCCGACCGGTGCCTCATCATCCGCATCGATGATCCCGGCGTAGCGCGGCACGAACTGGCGCACTGCAACGGGTGGAAGCATCCGTCGTAAGCGTTATTGATCCATCGGTCGAACCACGCCGTCCTGCCACATCCGCTAAACGTCCGCGGCAGTACCGGCGTCGAGCCATCTCCCGAGCTTAGCTCGCGAGCGCGGCGCACACTGGCTTCACGTCGATTTCGAGAGTTCTATCGCAGGTGTGGGTTCCGCCATAGTGAAGCGGGCCTCCTCTGACTCTAAGCCCGCCCACGCCCCGCGTGATGGCGAGGTCGGGATCTTCCACTCATCCATCGCTTCCGCGATGAGAAGTTCGAGTTCGGGTAGGAAGGCAACAATGGACTCGCTATGCGCGACAGATTTGGATGCTCTGCTAGAGGTCCTCGACTGCACCCATAACGGCCCTCACGTCTCTCTTGAATTTTTGTTGTGTCTGACCGCGCTCAAGCTGAGGGCTGCTTAGAAATATCCGTGCATGGAACGGACGAACCACTGATCTGGGGCGTTTGGGTCGATTTAAGCGAGCAGAGTTTTCTCGCGTGGCAGAAGGTCTTTGAGCAGAAATGCCGATCAAATGTGGGCCCGTTCCTCGGCGGGCTAAACGCAAGGCTCAAACCTTATCCAGACACGGTGAATCTGAAGACGAAGGTCCTTCTTCGTGACGATAGCCTGCGGCCGTGGATCGAGCTTGAGCCCACCGACCATCGGCTCGCTGTTGAGCAACGCAACGGGATTTCCATTGATCGGGTCGCTGAAATCTATTCGATCATGATGCACGCAATTCCTAGCAACTGACTAGCAATTGCCCCCCATCACAACCGCTGCCCGCGTTCCTGCGAGGTCGAAATCCGCACAGATCGGCTGTGGGTCACGAACGGCAGCGCCGATAACATAAGCGGTACGTCCAAAGTACCCCAGCTAATCTAACCGACTACTTTGCGCACCGCGCAGTCCGCAGAGGTGGGCCATTAGGCGACATTTCCCAGCGCTCCCGCTGCGCCGAAGCGCTCGGTATCTGGCGCAACTGGGCCTGGGACGTAACCGGCCGGCCCGTTGAGGGGGCCATTTCGTTGCTGAGCACAACTCGCCGTGGAGCGATCACGAAACTGCGTACATTGTTCAATGCGTGACGGCCTCTCAGGCTAAAGGCGGCACCAAAGCCCGACGGCGCTCGTTAAAGGCAGATTGCGAATTGCGACGGAGCGAGCCCGGCCCCATTTGACACTGCGAATCGTCAACGCGCGTACTTGCGCCCCCAATCACGCATGGCACGGACGATCGGGCCGAGGTCGCGACCCTTGGGGGTAAGGACGTACTCGGCCCGCGGGGGACTCATTGAATAGAAGCGCCGCTCGACGACGCCATTCTCCTCAAGCGTGCGCAGACGCTCTGATAACGTCGTTGGGGCGATGCCCTTCAACGAGTCCTGCAACTGCTGAAAGCGCCTCGGCCCGTGGAGGAAAAAGTCGCGCAGGATAAGGCAGGTCCAGCTCGATCCGATAACACTGAGTGTGAGTGCCACCGGGGATTCGGTGCTGTCTTGATTCGGCATGATGGAACTCTATTCAGCCGTTGCGTCATCCGCAATCGCACCCGCAGTCACTATCC
>JASHYD010001438.1 GCA_030043175.1 Xanthobacteraceae bacterium
GGCGACGTTGCCTTTCGCGGTCTCAAAGCCCAGCGTCTGCGCCCAAACGGCGTAGTTGCCGTCCTCCATGGCGGGGAAGTAATACTCGCCGTTCTGGTCGGTGTAGACGCTGGTCTGGATCGTAGACCCGGCCTTCTGGGCGGTGACCAGCACGCCTTCCATCTTCTGTCCGGTCGGCGAAGTGATGGTGCCGGCCAGCAGCTGATCGGCCGACGCCGGCGCCGGCGCCAATGCCGCTGCAAGAGCGACAACGCTCGCCAATAACTGTGTTCGTGATGTCATCAAGAACCCCCTTATCGCGGTTCGTGCGTTCGCGGTTCGTGTTCTCCGGGGTCATCGCCTTTGCCCGAGCGGGCGGATCGACTGCCCCGGTTTGTTGGTTATTTTATCGCAGGATACGCCTCGCTGCCCCTCGAAGGAAGGGGGAACGCGCGCGGCATGACAAATGCCATTGCTTCTGGCGCGGAGCGACCACCCTCTCTCAGTCAGAAGCTGTCTGCCCTCTCCCTTGGTTTAGCCCCCCTGGGGAAGGGTTTTGTTTTGGGCAGCGTGGCGAGTGTCTCCGTCGAGGACTTCGGAACATTACCGTAATTAACGTATTGGTAATGTGCGCGGGGCGATATCTCCTCGGTGCGCGACATGCCGACGATCCACGCCAAGCTACCAGACGCGATCGGGAACCCCGACATCAGCCGTGCGTGCTGTGCCGTCGAGGCTATCTTCCGAGCGGGCACTATTCTCGACGAACTGCCCCCAGCCGCCCTGGAGGAGATACGCGACTACTGCACTGCCTGGAACGCCGGCCGCAAGGTCAGCTTCAGCAAGTTTAAGCACGCGTGGATCGACATGGTGGTCGAGCGCCTGAACGATCAGCGCTTACGAGAGAACCGGCTGTACACGGCCATTACCGGCAAGGATGTGGAAAGCCCTCCGCACGATCCGAGCGGCACCCGCCATTTTTGGCCGTGCAGCGAGTATTGGCAGAGGTAGGTCCGCCCGCCGGTCGCCGTCACGCGCACCGCGAGCCCGCGCTGTGTATCGTCGAAAACGAGTCGGTCCTTGCCGCCACTCTCGACAGCCAGGTCCTCGATTTTGCGCTCGGTCAAATTCATGGAAAGCGCCCTTCTCGGACGGGGTCCGCCGTGGGTCCGCGGACCTGTAGCGGACCTCGTGGGATGATGGACCACGTCGGACCCTGTCGGATCACGTCAGGTGGTGTCATGTATACTTCAGAATTACGAGGATAATTGGATAATTTGGCGGTCCGCGGCGGAGATCGGCGGACCCTGTCGCCATATGTCAGATGACAGAAACTTACTCTTAATCAGCGGGTCCAAGGTTCGAGTCCTTGTGCGCCCACCAACGGAATCATCATCAAAGACTTAATCCACTTCACGGGGTGACTGCCACGCGACCGGGTGGCCCATGGGTGGCACGACGATTGAGGCACGTTAGAGCTTACCGATGCCGCCGTGCGCGCCGGTCTGTCAGCGCGAATTCCATCGGCGTAAACAGCTGCGACCAAATGGGTTAGAGACACCACTCCGTCCGCCGGGGCGGGTTTCGAAAGGTTGCGCTGGTCCTGCGGTGGGTTGTTGATGTAGATGCGTCGACCCGCCTGCATCACGTGCAAGAGGCTCTGCCCGTCTATCCTAAACCTGAAACGCCGTGAGACCCCCGAGTCTGGGCGGGGCGTCTCTCCATTCCCGTCTGCCCTGGATTCCCGAGGCTTCCCTCGCGTTTGCGTGTCGCGAGGAAACAGCAGGACGTTGTCCTTCCCCTGATGACTACGCTCCGCATGGTAATGCGCAACATATTCGCTCAGCGCCAGCCGCAAGGAGCGCTCACCGATGAGAAGCACCTTGCACAGGCACTCTTCCTTTGCCGACCTCACCCGGCGCTCCGAATAGGCATTCAGATCCGGGCTGCGCACCGGCAGCGCGAGCGGTTCCACTCGACCTGACGCAATGATGGCGCGGAACGACCGGGTATGTACCGGAACGCCTCCGGCACCGCTATGCTGGGCGTGGACAACTGACCGTCCTATCAGCCGTTTTAGGTTTTTTGACCTTACGAGCGCCGGTAGCCCAGCAAACAAGCGCCTTCCCGCCGACTTCGTCATCCCCGTACGACCGATCCTGCATCAAAGCCGCCGGTCGGCGCTGATTGGGCTCACGAATAATCACCTGGTGGGCTGGCGGGCGAAGACGTGGACACAGGTCCCATTGCACATATCCGCGGCTGTTCTTAAGCAACAATGTTTGCATCGTTAATCCGGGTCGACTTTTGTGTCCAAAGTTAGAGATCGAGTTGGTTATGGGTACGTTTCCTTCTTTCTGCCGAAAGACGGCACCCCATGCTGAGCCGCCATTTGTACCGGATCCCAGGGGCTGCTGAACGGTGGCGTATAACTAAGATCGAGATCATTCAGGTCTTCGACCTGCGCCCGCTGAAACAGTCCTGAGGCTACAATGTCGATCCGCTTTGAGATCTCCGCATTGCGACTGCCTGCGATCTGGGCTCCGAGTAGACGGCCCGAAGAGCGGTCACCGGTCATACGGATATGGAGTGGAACTGCACCCGGATAGTAGGACTTATGATCATTTACGTGGATTGAAATGGTCAGTGGGTCGAAACCTTCGCCGCGGGCTTAGTGATCAAGAAGGCCGGTGCAGGCGACAGCAAGATCGAAGACTTTGAGGCTCTGGGTCCCGAGTGCGCCGGCATAGACCCTATCGCCGCCGACGGCGTTCTCGCCGGCAATTCGCCCCTGTTTATGGGCTATCGTACCAAGAGAAATATATGTCGGCCTCCGGAGCAACCGGTGATAGGTCTCGACGCAATCACCGGCAGCAAATACCTCGGGCAGGTTACTTCGCATCTGACGAGTCACCACGATAGCGCCGCGTATGCCGAGTTCGGCGCCCGCGCGATGAGCCAGAGAACTGGCTGGCTTTGCACCCACGGCGACGATAACGACGTCGGCCGTATGCACTTTGTCGGCGGTGTCCGTAACCGCTAGTCGCAAGACAGACCTCTCCTGCTGTTCGATGCGAGTCGCGCTGACGTCCGTAAAAACATGCACGCCCTGACGGCGCAACTCATCTGCGACTTCACGACCGATCTCGGCATCTACGGTTCTCAGCACCGTTTCGGTTCGGCTGAGCATCGTAACGTCCAA
>JASHYD010001439.1 GCA_030043175.1 Xanthobacteraceae bacterium
ACATCGAAATCCTCCTCCTTTGCGCTCCGGCGGGGTCCGGAGCGGCTGAACCACTTTACAACAATATTTGGCATTTCGCAGAAAGCCGGCAGGCAGGCTTTCTAACCCGTAGCGGAGGTTTCCCGGCAACGTGTAGAGCACGCATTGGCGGGTTTGGCGCGTGCTCCCGACCGCGCGGTACACCGGCATGCGCGTCACGCAGTCCGCCGCCGACGCGAACAAGGTGCTCGTGGAAATCAAGACGGACCGTAAGCCGCTGCGCTTTTCGATCCTGGCGGGCGACACCTACTACACGGCCGATTCCGGCCCACATGATGCTGCCGCGACCTGTGCTCGATCCAGACCCGTCACCAAGCAGGATCGGCGCGCGTTCGCCGTGAGCGAGCGGCCTGTGGCTGTGCGCTCTCGCGCAGCAGGCGGAATGCCCAGGGCGGGCAGTCTGTTCCAACTGCGATGAGGTGGCTCTACCCGCACTCTGTGTTTCCTCATGGCAAGCAATTTCGGCGCCAACAGACACCCCCAGCGGCATCATGCCGAGGCGAAGACGCTTGAGTTGTCCCGGCGGCCCCGCGAATGTTAAACTGTAGATAGTAAGCGCGGGGCGGACAAAACGTCGAAGCCCGGGACACGCCCATGATTCCACGTGGATAGCGCAGCTAAGCCTGCGGACAAGCAGCTAAGCCTGCGGACAATAAGTAGGACCGGCGGTTTTGGAGAGGAGACGCTTGATGCAAAACAAATGGGTGAGAGGCGCACTGTTCGCGAGTGCTGCGGCTGTTCTGGCCACTGCACTCCATCTCGGTGCGACGCCGGCCGCGAGGGCGGCCGAAGCGTACAAGGCGCCGCGGACAGCGGATGGCAAGGCGGATTTGAACGGAGTCTGGCAAGCGGTCAACACGGCAAACTGGGACCTCCAGGAACATGTGGCGCGCACCGGGCTGGTGGTGGCGCTGGGCGCGGTCGGCGCCGAACCCGGGGGCCTCGGTGTCGTGGAGGGCGGTGAGATCCCGTATCTCCCGGAGGCGGCAGCAAAAAAGAAGGCGAATTTTGAAAACCGGCTGACCGACGATCCGGAAATCAAGTGCTATCTGCCCGGCGTCCCGCGGGCGACGTACATGCCCTATCCCTTCCAGATCGTGCAGACGACAAAGGACATCCTGATCGCCTACGAGTATGCGGGCGCCGTGCGCACGATCGAGATGACCAAGGTTCCGACGAATCCTGTCGACAGCTGGATGGGGCACTCGGCCGGCCATTGGGAGGGAGATACGCTGGTCATCGACGTGACGGGCCAGAACGATCAGACTTGGTTCGACAGGGCCGGCGATTTCCACAGCGACGCGCTGCACGTGGTCGAGCGCTATACGCCGATGAGCCCCGACGCCCTCATGTACGAAGCCACCATCGAAGACCCCAAGGTGTATTCGCGGCCCTGGAAGATCAGCATGCCGCTCTACCGCCGGTTGGAAAAGAACGCCCAGATCACGGAATTCAGGTGCGTGGCGTTCGTCGAAGAGCTCCTTTACGGGAGGTTCCGTAAGCAGGCAGGCAAGCAATAGCCAGAGAAGTGAAAGGGAGGTTTCAATGAAACGTCAAGTTGTCACCTCAATTGGAAGTCTTTTCATTGTGATTGCAGCCGCGCTGCCGGCGCCGGCATCCGCCGCTGAGCAGCCTGGGGCTGTGCCGCGGCTGGCGGATGGCCATCCGGACCTGCAGGGCGTGTGGGACTACCGTACCATCACGCCAATGCAACGCCCCCTCGAACTTGGAACGAAGGCGTTTTTTGCCTCCGATGAGGAAGCGGCGGCCTGGGAACGGACCGAAAATCTCCGGCAGGATCGCGACGCGGAGGACCTCGAAACGGGTGGCGAGGCTCCGAAAGCCGGTGTCCCCCCAGGGTGGGCCGGCGGGGGCGGGGGAGTTGCCGGGAGAGCCGCCTACAACGAATTCTGGTGGGACCGCGGCAACAAGGTCGTAGGAACGAAGCGCACGTCGCTGATCGTCGACCCGCCCGATGGCCGGTATCCCGCCATGACGCCCGAAGGACAGAAGAGAGCGGACCTCATTGCGGCGGATCGCAACGACACCAACCTTGGCCGACCCCACGCCGACTCATATGAAGACCGGCCGCTGGCGGAGCGCTGCATCCTTGGCTTTAATTCCGGACCGCCAATGACCCCGGGCGCCTACAACAACAATGTCGAGCTGTTCCAGGCTCCCGGATATGTCGCGCTTGTCAACGAGATGATCCACGATACGCGGATCGTTCCGCTCGACGGACGTCCGCATGGGCACGTCCCGCTATGGAGGGGCGATTCTCGGGGCCACTGGGAAGGCGACACGCTGGTGGTCGACACGATCAACTTCAAGCGCGAAACGAGTTTCCCGAACTCCGGCGCAAACTTGCACCTCGTCGAGAAATTCACCCGTACTGACGCCGACACGCTCATGTACGAGTTCACCATCGATGATCCGAGCGTATGGACGCGGCCGTTCACCGCTGTTGTTCCGATGCGCAAGAGCGATCAGCCCATCTACGAATATGCCTGCCATGAAGGCAACTACGCCATGGCCAGCATTCTCGCCGGAGCGCGCGCCGCAGAAAAGGCCGCAGAGGCGAAGGCGTCGAAATGAGGTAACGGCCGGGAGCGGCGTGGATATCTGAGGTGTCGTCGCCGCTCACCTGGTTTTCCACAAGTGCATTCTGCTTCTGCGAGCATCGCGGCCGGGCTTTTTCCCGGCCGCCTCGATCGTAATGATTGAACTCGTTTAGGCTGCGCGTTGTAATCGTGAAGTTCATGTCACTTTGTGCGCTTTCGGCAGAGTGCCAGTGTTCGTGGCATCGGCAGTTGCCGAGCCGCTCCAGCGTCAACTTTTCGGTCGCATTGGGGGCGTGATCCGGCAGGGACGGAAGGCCGACGTCCGCATGCCGAAATCCTCGACATCGCAGGTAATCTCGCCCAACGACCTGACGGCCCGGGAGTATATCGCCCGCTGCGCGGCGGAAGCGGTCAGCTTGCGCCCGGGCGGGTCAAGGCAGAACCGGCCGAGAACTTCTCGTCGCCCTGCGCCACGGGCCGAAGATCGCTGATCGTCAGGATCATCGCCGAGGTGCGACGGGATACGACCGGAGCCGCGCACAGATCCGCCTGGGTTCACGGCGGTACGCCGCTGCCTCGTCGACCACGGGGGCACGGCCCTTCGAGGCAGCACGCTCTA
>JASHYD010001440.1 GCA_030043175.1 Xanthobacteraceae bacterium
CTTCCGGCAGGCTGCGGCGGCCATCGGCGAGCGGGTACAAAAATATCGCGGTCGGGTATTCAGCATCGCTGGCGACGCCATTCTGGCCGAGTTCGAGAGCGCGGTCGATGCGATCCCCGATTACGCACAGAACGCCACCCGTCAAGAAGTTAAACAGCTAGAAGACAGAGAGTAAGTAGCTGCGAATAAAAATGATATTTACTTCGGAGTATTGTTGTTGGTGGGTATAGCATGGATATTCGTGGTTCCTTTGATCCGTCAGACCCTCAACAGAGGAGGTAAATTGAAAACACTTGGATGGGAAACTAAAGATAGTAACAGGGGTGAAGAAAGAGATCGATAAAAATCGCCCGATATTTATTTCGTTTGAAGGAATGTGGTGACTGGAAGTTGCTGGGAGCTAAGACAGGAGGTAGTAGCTATGGAGGTATTCTTATATTAGGTACATTAATCTGCTCTTTTTCAGTTGTCTTTGGGGACGGTCGCATGGGGTATTGATCGGGGCGTCAAATACAACGATATCCTAATGGGTTACCGATTTGCTCAAAATCGCACGCCAATCCCGTGCGATAGCCGTTTGGCGGCGAATGGCTTCACTGAGCGACTTCCAAACGCAGTATCAGGTTTCCGGAATAGCTGATCCGGACATAGAGGCCTTCTCGGATCGGACCGCCGCGCGAAGCGGTATTACGGAAGCCTGCTGTCATGACGTAATCAGAATAGGAGAATCGGTGCCCGTTCACCGTGAAGCTCTCCCGCGCATGACCTTCGTAGGGCATTGGGACGAACTCGGTAACAGGGCCCTCGACAACCGAGTATCGCCCTGCGCGCAAGTCCGAGGCGGCACGCTGATATTCCAAGAGAGTGCTGGGGAGGGCCAGCGCCCCTAGAAGCGAGAATATGAAGAAACACCAACTGAAGATCCTGCCTGCCCTTTCTTGAAGGTTTTGTGGCAAGTTCAGTCGGAGGGGCACCGGCCTGAAAACCAGCATTGCGCCAAGGGCCACGAAAATCAGGATGGGCGTCAGAGCCCAAAAATTTTCATATCCGTGTTGACCCGCGTCGAAGACAGTCGTGTATGTCATGACCCACACGAGAGATAACCGCGTTGCCAGACACATCTTTAAGGTGCCTGGCCACATGGCGGTTCAGGAAAGATTGGTGTTCAAGGCGAACGCGAAGTTTCAGATTGCAATCCTCTCGAGCTTCGGCAACCGTGATCCAAGATGACCAAGTTGCTCGGCACCTGCATTGTTCTCGGGATCAGGGTCATAGCTGCCACCACTAGCACAAGTAGTTAGCTCGGGAATAACCCATCTAAGCCCGGACCATGGCGGAAGATCAGACCTCCCGCGCCCGCGAGCGATGCCTTGCCGCCACCGCCGATCCTGACGGCGGGATCAATCCTCGGAAATGCAATCCTCTTGAGGCCGGTTTGAAAAAGGCCGGACCGCAGAGATCCGGCCCAACTCAAGGTTGGCGGCGTCCGCCGGAGCATGGTGCATTCCGCGCCATGCTGCCGTTTTCAGCGCGGCGGAGGCGGTCCGTCCGGAGCGGCCGGAGGCGGGCCGCCGTTATTGTTACCTTCGACGTAAACCTTTTGGTTCACGGCGATCGCAGGGGTTGGCGCAGAGTAGGCTGGCGCCGCATAGGCGGGCGCCGAGTAGGGCGGCGAGTAGCTCGACTGATAGTACCCACAGGACCAGTACCAGCAATAAGAGTTCCCATAGCCCCAATGGTAGCCGCGGTGGCCGCCGAACCAACCATAGTGGCCTCCAAACCCACCATAGTGGCCTCCAAACCCACCACTGTGGCCTCCAAAGCTGCCATGGCCGCGACCGAACGCCGACGCGGTGATGGGAGAAAGCGTCACTGTCCCGACGCTGGCGATCGCTGCAAGCGCGATCATTGATTTACGTAACATGGTCGTTCTCCTGTTCAAGTGATGAAGGACGTCATTGCCCTTCGCTCATTGGTATCCGGAGCGACCCCTTGAAGACGTGCTGAGCAGCACAGTTTTATCGAATGCACACTGTGATGAATACAAGTGGCAGGCGCGGTTTGGCAGCGATCGGTCCGGATTCGAATTCCGGACAAGACGCGAGGCATGCACTGGCATACGTATGAGCGCTGGCGTGAAAAGCATGAGGCTGCCATCGCGAAGTCGTGGAGCGGTCGCGGTTAGCGCGGCGGCTCGGCCTCGGCGAACGTACATAGCTCGCGGTCGATACTTGCAGGATGGCTATAGGATTGTGAGGGCCGCATCAGCATCGCAAAACGGCGACACGGCCTCAGCCGCTGCCGTACAAGGGCTGTCGGCATGCACCGCTTTCGGCGCTTCCAGCCATCGGGTACGCCAATTGCATAAAAATTGCATAAAGCAAGCTCGCGGCAATTTTGCGGAGTGCTCGGTGAGCGAATGAATGACCTCCCGACCGAAAGCTCGAACGGCCGACCAGCCATGAGCCATCGGCCGAACGCAACTCGGGCGAAGGGAAATCGGGCGATCGTCCCGGGAAAGTTGCCTCCGCGCGTGATACGTCCAACGCGACCGATCCGCCGTGTGTCGAAGCCGAGGACGACCGGTCTGGTAGATTCGCCCGATCCGCAAACTCCCCGTCGGCATTGCCTATCGCGGTGATGGTGGCCGGCTGGAGCCTGCGGGATGCAGTCCACATGGTGATCATCACCGTCTATACGGTCGGCTATGGCTCCTCGCCCGCAAAGCCGGCGATCTTCCAGCCGGTTGCATCTTTGATATAACAGAGCTGGTCGGTTTCGAGCGACGAAAAGAGCTCTTCCGGGACGAATCCGACCTTTCCGGACGGTGTCACGACACGGAGGAACTGTGGCTCCTGCTTCGGCGCTCCCGAGCCCAGTGGTTCGGACATGACCCGAACGAGGTACAAGCCGAGTTTCTCGATCACTCGCGCGTCGGCTTTTGCCGCGTCGCGCACCTCGACGCCAGGCTTGGTCGGGTAGCCCCAATCGCTGGGGTCGGTACCGGTGTCTTTGGCCATCTGATCGGCCGCCATCTCGTCGAACTTCGGAATTGCCGGGGCACACATGATCCCGTTACGCCCCGGCATCGGCTCAAGGCTTGATTCATTGGCTGCTTCAACTAAGCCTTCCCAGCCGGAGCCCTCCTTGGCATCAAGGTCGATCGCCGCCGACAAATTGTCGATCCCTGATTTCTTTTTGTCGGCCTTGTCGCCCTTCTCGCCCAACCAGAAAAAGTTGCGAACGACGAGCCGCGCCAATGCCGCACGGTCTTTTCGGCTGGCGATGTCGCCGAGCTGCTTGCGGAAGGCCGTGAAACTCGGGTCATTGTAGGGCTGTTCTGGGGTCACCGGGATCGCTTTGTAGGGCTTGGGTGGTGCCGGTAGCCGGGGTTGTTCCTGCGCGGCTTTGCCGGACGGGTTCGAGGGCTGGACCTGTCCGGGGCCCGGCGCAAGTTGGCCCGCACGCGGAGCCTGGGCCTGTGCCGGCAACGCACACAGCGCGACGACAGCGAATGCTGACAGCAACAAAGAAGGAGGGGCAAAATCGGAATATGACATTGGAGTGCGGAACATGATCGAGTCTCCTCTGTATCAACGAAGTGGCTGATTGCCCTACGAACGATGAGGAGCATAAGGTTCGCAGCCACATGAAGATGTGCTGGCGTGCACAAGTTTGCGGATTCCGGCAAACGTTGTCCTCGAAAGATGTCGCCACGGTATTGCCAGCCTACTTGAGGTAACGGGCCTGGCCTCTAACCCCCCAGGCAACATGGCCGAGGAAGATCGAGTTGAGATAGTGCTCGAGACTCTCCCGGCCGCCAGGGAAGGCGGCCACGAGATCGGGCTTGCCCTCCTCCAGCATCTGCTTGTTGCGGATCGGGCCCGCGGCGCGACCGTGCTTCTCCCGGTCTGCCGGGAAGGTCATAACCGGGATGCCGGCCACTCGGCAAACAGCCGGGCGAGAGTATCGGCACCGGCGGCGCCACCTTCGATTAGGAGCGTGACGCCGCGCTCTGCGAAACCATGTTCGTGACCGGCTCGCCCGGCGACAGCATGATGATCATGCTGTGTGGCCAATCCAAATCAGGGTTACGTCGCCAAAAGGTCAGCCCGCGTGCTAAGAATATTGCGTCGCGGTGAGATATTTGGGGAAATTGCCTTCTTATTATTAAGCGGCGGGACGCGATTCGCCGACCCAACCTGAGCTCCCGTGGCATCCACACGGCCCGCGGGTACGACACTTCTGTCAAGAGAACCCAGCGCACTCAGCCGTCGCGGCAGCGTTACCCTATTGATATAAAGCGGTCTCACGCGACCCGTCGGTCCACCCCGGTGAAGAGAGGTGTGGACGAGCACAGCAACCTTGGCCCTCGCTCTCGTTGGCCCGATTGGGGAGGCGAAGGGAGATCGGGCAGCCAAGGGTAGCAGACGAATGAGCCTCTCCTCGGCATTTCTCGGCGTGAATTCCGAGTGAGCGACTTTCAAAGTTTCCACTAAACCTTCGCGCCTCGGTTTCCTCCTGCTCGATACGGTCAGCTGCTGAGGGCAAAATCTGAATTCTTGTGACCACAAGCACATCGCTTCTCGCGAGAGCGTCCGAAACTGCTGACCATCGATCAAAGGCCGACGGCTTCGGCCAAATATAGGAGGCCGCAATGACGATCCGCCCGTGCCCTGCCGTTCGTCGGCCAGGAATGAGCCGGCGACAGGTTGTCCTGGTGAATCTGCTCGGCGCCTTGTCTTTGACCCTCGCGCTGGCTTTTGCTCAATCGACCGATGATGTGAAAGCTCTGACCAATCAGGTTGACCAGCTCCTCCAACAACGAAGCTACGCTGACGCAAAGGCCACGGCGCAGCCCGCCCTCGCGGCTGCCGAGCACCAATTTGGCCCCGATGATCAGAAACTGATTGCGCCGCTCAACAAGTTGGCGTGGAAGTACCGACATCTGGGTCGATACGATCAGTCGGGACTCATGTATCAGCGAGGCTTGGCCATCAATGAGAAGGCGCTGGGCCCCGATCATCCGGCCGTCGTGACAGACAGAGAAACTCTGGCCGACATGTATCGCATTCAAGGTCGCTATGACGATGCCGAGCAACTGCTCAACCTCGCGCTGGCTGCGCGCGAGAAGGTCTCCGGACCGGAAGGGGTCGATGTATGCCTGAGCCTCTCCTACGTGGCCGCGGTCTACGAGACCCGGGGTCGCTACGCCGAGGCCGAACCGTTCCGGAAAAGGTGCCTCGACATCCGAGAGAAGGCGCTGGGCACCAATCATGTCATCGTCGGACAGAGTTTGCACGAGCTTGCTCGGCTTTATCGAAAATGCGCCGAGGCGACCCCGTTCTACAATCGGGCAGTAGCCATATCAGGCCGCAATCATCCAGAAGCAATTCTGGGTGCAATCGCTTCCGGCGAATATGAAAAGGCAGCGCTTGCGCTCGGACTCGCCGGGCCGGGGGTGAAATTCCGACGCCGTCCTTCGGCAGATGCGCCGGACGTTCTTCGGGCAGGTGACAGATTTGCGTTGGACCGGCTACCGATATACCGACCAAACGGGCATCAATTCCCGCGGCGGCCCATACCGGACGACAACCGATCTGCTGCTCGTGGGGGAGGCTGTTCACGGCAACGGTTTGTGGCAGCCCTTCGCGGCTGGCATGCTGCCAGAAGGTGGCGAGTGGAAACTC
>JASHYD010001441.1 GCA_030043175.1 Xanthobacteraceae bacterium
TGCGGGGCGCATTCTTGCTCCTTCTGGAGCCTTAGTCATGGTATCCGTCCAGATGGCAAAGAGAGGCGCCTCTTGATTTAGAAGAGACGCATGCAAACTATCGGTGAAAAGCTTGATTGCGTGTCCGATCGAAGTAGGCATAAAAAAAGATTAAACCCTTTCAAGACAAGTTTTCGACTTAACCAGGCGGATTAATAAAAATCTCGCCGCTTTTGTTTTATCAGTTGACAGGACGTAGCATCGCCGATACAGATTACGCGCTCCCTTCGCGCGAGCCATTTTCCATCTGTGAGCAAACGTGACGATGGCGGTTCACCGTCGACCATTCGGTCGACATGATGCCGCGAGGTTGGTTTCTGCGTGTCGTTTGACGCCCGGATGCGGTTAACGACGCGCGCGGCAAGGCCTGTACTTCTAAGTCGTCAGTGCTCCCCGATGCGTGTTGGTCGTTTGGTCACTGTTGGGGAGCGCAGCAATGGGAAAGTGTCGTCCCGTCGAGATCATCTGTACTTTGCTGGATGCCAAGAACCTAATGCTGGCATCCGGCTGCGTCATGATGTTCGCGTCCGGAGCCTTTGCCGCCGACAGGGCGGTGAAGAATCCGCCGCCTTCAACCATCGCTCCCCGCGATTGGAGCGGTTTCTACGTCTGCGGCCGTTTCGGCTGTGCGTGGGTACCTCCAATTGGGCGACGCTCGGCGATGCCGGCTCGCTCTCGCCGTCGCAACGAGTCGACCGTTTCGCTGGCACTGGAAGCTTCTTTCCAGGGCTTCACGCCCGCTACAACCTCACACTGCCGAACCGCTTCACCGTCGGCGCCGAGGCGGACGCGACGTTCCCCGCCTTTCAAGAAATCCGACGTACTCTCAACGGGCGGCACCTCGACCTCATCAACAGAGCGATGGGAACCATCCTTCGCGGCGACGTTGCGCTTCGGTTGGGATGGCGCGCTCGCTGGACCACTCTGCTCGCGATTCTCGGCGGCACTGCTGCAAGGCTTTGCCGGCTGTGGGATCGCATCGCGCCGTCTCGACAGCAATGATCTTGAAGGGTCCGGGCGGGTCGTCGTGGCGGCGTTCATAACAGCGCCACATCGAGTCGATTCCGAGGTGGAAAAAATTGTTGGTCGGACAGCGCGATTAGCTGGCCGTCATTATGAGGCCGGCGGGCAAACGGCTGCAACCATTTCCTCAATCCCCTCAAAGATTTTGTGACTCATGAACAAACGCCTTTCCCACGCTTATCGAAGAATAGCCATCTGCCGCGCGGCGATGACTTGCGCCGCTGCTCTTGTCGGCGCCACCCATACGGCGCTTGGAGCCGATCTTCCGGTAAAAGCCCCTGACAACACGCCGGACCCCTTCAACTGGTCCGGCTTTTACGTTGGCGCCCATGCAGGCGTGGAGGGTGCCCGATCGGCATGGTCGGCGACCCGGCCCGGCGGTGCGCCAAATCTCTCCGGCTCGCTCGACCTGTTCCAAGCCTATGACCCGTTCGACGGTTCCGGGACCCATTTCGCTGGTGTCTCGGCCGGCTACAATTATGAGCTGCCGTCGCGGCTGGTCCTCGGGGTGGAAGCGGACGTCTCATTCGACGCAGAGTCCGCCAGCCCGTACTCGGCCGTCCAAGGCTTTACCTCGCCGGCAATCGGCACCGCGACCTATAGCGATACCGTGGAACTGTTCGGCGCCGTGCGGGGGCGTGTCGGTTACGATGTCCACCATTGGCTCTATTACGCGACCGGCGGCCTCGCCTGGACTTACGAGCAGTTCAACCGCACCACGATCAACCCCGGCCTCACCGGGGCGCCGCCGGCCGGCACCTCCGAGGGCATATTCGCTGGTCGAGTCGGATGGACGATCGGGGCGGGCGTCGAGGCTCGGGTCGCGCCCGGCTGGAGCGTCAAGGCCGAGTATCTTTATGCGCAATTCGGCGACAGCAGCGTGTCGTTTCCGCTCGGCGGGCAGACCTTCACGTCGGATTTCTCGATGCAGGAGTTCCGGATCGGTTTGAATTATCGGCCCAGCGATGATCCGAAATCGAATGGGGTGCCGTTCGGCATCTCGCCGCTCGCGGTCGACAACTGGGTGGTTCACGGCCAGACGACATTTACCGAACAGTACGTGCCGCCGTTTCGTGCGTCGTATAGCGGCACCCAAAGCCTTGAATCCAATGCCGGCCGTGAAACCTGGGATGCCACGCTCTTTATCGGCCACCCGCTATGGAAGGGCGCGGAGGTGTGGATCAATCCGGAAATCGACCAGGGCTTCGGGCTCACCAATACGCTTGGCGTTGCCGGCTTCCCGAGCGGGGAAGCCTATAAAGTCGGCTTCACCAATCCGTATTTAAGGCTGCCGCGGATGTTCATCAGGCAGACCATCGATCTCGGTGGCGACGCGCAAAGCGTCGAAGAGGACATCAATCAGCTGGCCAGGTCGCAGACCGCCAACCGCATTGTCATCACCGTCGGCAAGTTCGGCGTTCCGGACATCTTCGACGCCAACAGCTACTCGCACGATCCGCACAACGACTTCCTGAACTGGTCGTTGGTCGAAACGGGAACATTCGACTACGCCGCCGACGCCTGGGGGTTCACCTACGGGGCGGCGGCGGAATGGTATCAGGGCGACTGGGCGCTTCGCACGGGCCTGTTCGATCTTTCGATCGTTCCCAACAGCACGGAGCTTGATCCGACGTTCCAGCAGTTCCAGCTCGTCTACGAGCTTGAGCACCGCCACAGCATAGGGGGGCAGCCTGGCAAGGTCGCGGTCAACGGATTCCTCAGCCGCGGCCGCATGGGCAGCTTCGCCGATGCCATCGCATATGCGCAACAGAATGGGGGCGTACCGAACACCGCCGATGTGCGCCACTACGCCAGCCGCCCCGGCGTCAGCCTGGTCGTCGAACAGCAGATCGTCGAGAACGTCGGCGTCTTTGCACGCGCCGGTTGGGCCGACGGCAACCTTGAGCCCTACGAATTCACCGACATCGATCGAACCGTCGCGGCCGGATTATCCCTGAAAGGCAAATTGTGGGGTCGTCCAGACGACACCATCGGCATCGCCGGCGTGGTCAACGGAATCTCCAGTCAGCATATTGCGTATCTCAATGATGGCGGTCTTGGCATCGTAGTCGGCGACGGGCAATTACCGCATCCGGGGCCGGAACAGATCATCGAAACCTATTATCGCTTCCCTGTGGGAAGCTGGCAGCTGACGGCCGATTACCAGTTCGTCCAAAACCCGGGATACAATCGCGACCGCGGACCGGTGTCGATCATAGGAGCCCGAGTGCGAACGCAGTTTTAGTCCAGCGCTCGGCAAAATCCGTGGTTGCGGACATAGACCGCAATTCGCACTCGCGGAAATCGCAGCCAACATTGGGCATTTCTACGAATCCAAAAACTCATTTACTTGCCCTAGCCATTGATCGGTCTGCGCCCACATGAGCGCGTGATCCGCACCCGCTATGACGACAAGCTTAGATCTGGCGATGCCGTCGTGGAGCATTTTCGCGTGATGGATCGGAACAGCGTTGTCGTCCGAACCGGCGACGATGAGTGTTGGACGTCTGATCTCATGCAAACGGCTCCGGCTGTCGAAAGCCATCGCTTCCCTCCACTGGAGCGCGATGGAGTCCGGGTCTGATTCGCCCCACGTGGTAGCGATAAGTTTCGCAACCCATGCGCCCTGCTCCTTCGGGATTCGTTTGAGACCCTGCGATTTGAGGAGCTTGACGAAGAGCCGTATGCCAAGCAGGTGGATGAGGAGAGGCACGATATGGCCTTCGACTTTCTCTTTCACGGTCGCCATGTTGTAGGCGTAGGTGTTCGAGAGGATAAGGCGTCGCACGTTCGACGGATAGTCGAGCGCGAGTTGCTGAACCACGGGGCCGCCTTGCGAATAGCCGAGTGCATCCGTCAAGGCGATGTCGAGATGATCAAGCAGTGCAGCCAAGTCCGCTGCCTGTTGTTTTACGGAGTAAGGTGGCGGCAGGTTGCGGCTTTTGCCACAGCCGCGAAGGTCGGGGATGATGAGTCGGTGGCGCTTCGAGAGCGGCTCCACGACCGGCTCGAACATGTCTCCGCTCATTCCCAGCCCGTGCACCAAAAGGAGCGGCGACCCCGATCCACGCTCGATGAAGTATAGAAGGCCTGAGGATGCCGGAGGGTTCATTTCCATTATTATATCGACTCAGAGTTCGCCGGCAGCGGCGGTTGCCAAGCTTTCAATTCCAGTCGGACAACCCCCGATTCCCAACAAAAGCGCTGGACCAGATAGCAATGTGAAGGCGTCGAGCCACTCTACCAGTGTCGCGGAGTTGTGCCATGACGCCGCGTCCCAGGTGACGTAGAGCTTATTCGCAGCAAAGTATTGATTGTAGAGCAATTCCATCAGGTCGA
>JASHYD010001442.1 GCA_030043175.1 Xanthobacteraceae bacterium
TCTCGGTCGACCGCAGCTCTATGTGGTAAGTGCGCCGGTCGGTGTTGATGACCAGATTGGTGACGACATCAGGCCGGGTCGGCTTGACCAGGATGTGGACTTTCTTGGCGTTGGCAGGCCCGCTCTCGGTGTCGCCGATGATCCACCGCACCGTGTCGCCGGCGGCGACGGGTCCGGAGCCGGTCAGCTGCTCGCCCCCCTGCAGGGCAATATCAGTCACCTGGGGCGTGGCATAGACCTGGTAGAGCGCGCCCTCGGTGAATGGAAACACCTGCACCGCATTCACATGGCCGCTAATTCACCTCCGTCGCTTGGTAGGCGGCCAAAGCACGTGCGTTTCCACATGAGGTCGTCATCGAAAATTGACGAGCACGAAACTGCCGGGCCGGAGTGCCGCAGCCGCGCTACGGCCCGGCGCCGTTGTGATTGATCCACTTGTTGCAAGCCTGGTCCGTCACAGCCCATCTGGTGGCGATGTCAAGACGTTCAGACGTTCGGCAACGCCAACGTCGCGGCCGCCAACACAGCCCTTCGTGTCGTTGTGACCGGACTGTGTTCAAGTGAGGTTGCGCCTTCATCCATCGGCGGAATGAACCGACGTGCTCGGGACCCGGGGGCCCTTTCCAGCTAATGCACACCCAAAGGCCGGGTCCCACCGGGGCGGGGCAGCGCCGGGCAGGCCGTCAGGACACGGGTAGAAATCGTTTCGTTTTGTGTCTGGATGTCGTTTGCATGGCTCTGAGTCACGCACAGATAATCGCCCATGTAGGACTGACGATAAAATAAGCGCAATGGACTGTGGGAGCAGACACCGTATGGGACCGTCGAAACCTCGGTGTAGTTGAACGTGTAGTTACTCGGTGCCGCGGTGTTGTCGCCGGCGACCTCATTGTACTCGTTCTGCGTCACACACACCGGATCGCCAATAAACGCGTTGCGCGGAAAAGGATAGTCCACGGGGCAGCAGGTCGGCGGCAGAGCCACGCGCTCCGCCGTCTGATCTAGGATGAGGACGCTCGCGGTGTCGAGCAGATCCTGCGCAGTATCGGTGCCGCCCAGGGCGTTCCCGGCGTGGACAGTGTGTTTGGACATGTCCTCGTGCGTGCACCCTATCGGCGTCTGGCCGGTCGCCGTGCTCTTAAACATCGCCGAGAGACAGTCACTATTGCTCCATCCGAGCGCGTAGCGGATATCGGTGTCCCAAATCTGCAGCCAGTTGAGCGGCGCGTTGGTGACCGTTTCCGACCCAACCGCGATAGTGTTTGTGCCGCCATTGGGGAAGAAGGAGCCGACGGAGGTGCCGGAAAAATAGGCTGTCAGCACGCTGAGGAGCGCGTTCTCCTGCGTGCACGTGCCGCTTAGGCACCCTTCAATCTCTGGGTTGACGGAGAACGGCGCAGAGAACTGCAACCCACCCAACATGCGCGATACAAGCACCTTGCTACTGCCGCTTTTGAGCACCGACGGGCCGTTAGCGGTGTTGTACGTAAGCCACTTGACCCGTCTGCTGCCCGACCCCCCGCCAGTCGTAGCGTTGAGGTCGCCTTTCTTCAAGCCAGCCATCGCAGTCCCCTTGGCATTGGCTCCGCCGATCGGCGGTCCGGCGAAATAAGCCACGATCGCCGTTTCGGCCGCGCAATCCATCGTTGTCATTGAGTTGATGCCGCAATCCGGCGCAAACGGAATCGGTGCATTCTGGAGATACGTATTGGATGGGTTCGGAAAATTAGGAAGCCCGTTCCCCGTGGAAACAATTAGCGTCACTCCGTTGAATACCCCGCCATACATATCGATCGCGGCAGCCCACTCCTCGACGAAGGCGCGATCCGAATTGATGTAAGACGAGCCCGATGCCAAGCCATAGGAACTTTTGTCGGTAATGCAATTTCCCTTGACGCCATAATTGTTCCCCAACAGACAATTCCATGCCTGGTACACGTTCACCGTGGGATTACCGAAACCGAAGGGGTAGGTCAGGTTACAAGCATTAGGATTCATCGGATGCTTCTTTGTACAATCGTCAGCGTGAGCGCCATTGGGAAGAATGATTTCGTTCGAAGAGGCCGTCGGCCCCCCAACTCCAATCGACACGAAGACGGAAGCGTATTCCGTATCCTGATACGTGCTCATGTTGATATGCTGGTTGAGCGCCAACAGAAAGGCCTGCCAGTAGTTCTTGTAGGTCGTATTCCACGGCATCGGGAGCCGCGCCTGAACAATAGGGGGGTTTTCGGTCTGATAGAAAATGTTGGTATATCCGCACTCGGCCAGGGTCGGATCCGGGGGATCCGTTACCGTCACACCCGAACCCATGAACAAGCTGTCGCACGAATTCAAATAGCCACCCTCGTAGAGCCAGTCCGATCCCGCCTGCACCAGCGTGTTATAGTTTAGTGGCGAGTTGAAGCCTGGACTAACGTCGAGCTGGAGCGTCACGGGGGCGCCGCCAACATTGTTCCACCTAATGATTGCTTTGAATGCGTCGTCAACATAGTTGAAGTAAAAGCTGTCCATATTTGTGAGGGGGAGGGGGCCCGGGTCTGTCGGCTGAAGATCGTTCCATTGTGCTTCGAGCAAAATCCCCGAAACCGCTGGACTGGCCAGAAGGTTACCGAAGTAGTTGGTAAGATATTCGTCCACAAGCGTGAAAATTTCTTTCGTCGTACAAGCATGGCAGTCCATCTTGGCCTGGCTGTGCGCTTGGGGAAGCACAGTCGCCAGCCTTACGTTGGCGTAGATGCCCATAGGACCGCGAATGGTATTTCCCGGCTGCGGTAGCATAGCGCTGGTGCCGCCCATGACTTGCCCCATGTCCTGGGCCCAAACGCCGCCGTTGGTGATCAGAGCGGCGTTAGTATCATCCTGCGCGCGGCTCAGCGGGGGCAATGTGAGAAGTGCCAAGATGAAAACGAGCGCTGGTAAGGCGCGGTGTAGCGGAGTATGCATTGGTTTTTCCTCCAATTAGTTCAACTCAGTAGTCGAACGCGGCCAGTCCATCACGCGCCGCCCATCACCTGGTTCATGTACTGGGCCCAAGTGGTGCCAGCGGTGGCGGGGATCGAAGCCGCG
>JASHYD010001443.1 GCA_030043175.1 Xanthobacteraceae bacterium
AGCACGTCGCCGGTTTGTCCGCCGATCTGCCGCATGGCGAGCCACGCCATCATGAGGCCGATGCCGATGGCAATGACGAGACCCACTATTGCGGCGGCGAGCCCAAGCGCAGCAGCCAGCACCAACACGCCCAACAGAACCGCGACGACGGCTGACCGCAGCGCTGGCTGGCCCGCCTGCGCAGATAGGCCGTCAAAACGGGCCGGGGGAACGAAATGCATGAACCCCGGCAGCACCGCGCGCGCCGAGACGTGAGTCGCAATCAGTGCCGAGGCGACCGCCATCGGGCTCACCATCCCGGCGAGGGCGGTCCAACGCAGGAGGAGCGACATCATCAGGGCGCAGGCGCCGTAGGTGCCAAGGCGGCTGTCGCGCATGATCGCAAGCTTGCGGGCGCGATCTCGCCCACCGCCGAGGCCGTCCGCCGTATCAGCAAGACCGTCTTCATGCAGGCAGCCGGTGGTGAGGAGGGTGGCGCCGAGCGCAAGCCCGGCCGCAAGCGCCGAGGGGAGTCGGATTGCCGAGGCGATCGTGTAGGTCAAGGCGCCAGCGCCACCCACGAGCGCACCGGCCACCGGGAACGCCCAGCTTGCTTCGGCAAGGTCGCCGCTATTGATCGGGGTGGAATGAGGCAAGGGCAGTCGCGTGCAGAAAAGAATGGCAGTCTTCAGATCCGTGGCCAGACCACTTCCCCATCCATGGCGTGTCTTCATTGTGGTGTGCCGGTGTCAAAGAATCGGTCGTCGAAATCGGTGGACAGGCGCTCGCGAAAAGCAGATTTTCCAAGCCCGCAACGTCTGTCATCCGCCATGATGCGCTTCCGATCCTTTGCTGCATTGCACAGCGCGTGCCTTGATCTCCCGCCGGCCGATGCCGCTGCCGCAGCATCGGCCGCAGATCGCAATGCTCTGCTTACGAAGCCCCCGGGCAGTCTCGGTCGCCTGGAGGAACTCGCCATCTGGCTCGCTCAATGGCAGAGGCGAAATCCGCCGCGGCTCGACCGTATCGAGGTGCTGGTGTTTGCCGGCAATCATGGCGTCGTGGCGCAGGGCGTTTCGGCGTTTCCGGCCGAGGTGACGACCCAGATGGTGGCGAATTTCGCCAGCGGCGGCGCTGCCATCAATCAGCTTGCTGGCGTGGCGGGAGCGCGGCTGCGGGTCATCCCGCTCGATCTCGATCGACCTACTGCAGACTTCACCAAGCAACCGGCGATGGAGGAGGAGGCATTTCTCGGGGCGCTCGCGGCCGGCTACGACAACGTGCCGGCCGAGGCGGACCTCGTCTGCCTCGGCGAAATGGGCATCGGCAACACGACAGCCGCCGCCGCTATCGCGGCGGCGCTGTTCGGCGGCGGCGGGATTCGCTGGGCCGGTCGCGGGACCGGCGTCGACGACGATGGCCTCACTCGCAAGCGTGCTGTGATCGACCTCGCCGTGAAACGTCATGCCAGCATCCTGGACGATCCGCTTCGCGTCGCCGCCGCATTGGGAGGGCGCGAGTTTGCCGCCATCCTGGGCGCCGCGCTGGCCGCGCGCCGGCAGGGTATTCCGGTGCTTATCGACGGCTTCGCTTGCACGGCGGCGCTTGCTCCGCTCTGGACGCTGCGAGCCGATGCGCTGGCCCACGCTATTGCCGCACATGTATCGGCGGAAGCCGCGCACCGGGCGCTCCTTGACAAACTCGGGCTTAAGCCGCTCCTCGATCTCGGCATGCGGCTTGGCGAAGCTTCGGGCGCGGCTGTGGCAGCGCTCATCCTGCGGGCAGCAGTCGCTTGCCATACCGCAATGGCGACCTTCGCGGAAGCTGGCGTCTCGGGCAAGCTTTAAGCGCTCGAGCCCGAAAGGTTGCAGACTTTTTCGGGCAAGCTCATCCGCAAAATCAAGGCGATCATGCTTGCGCGATGGCATGAAAGAACGAGCCCGAGACGTTGCGGCGCCGCGTTCCGCCGCCTGCCGGTTGGCCCAGCGCATCGGTCAGCTCGAGGAAAGCCTCGTCGCCGACAGACGGCATCGCCGTCGCATAGTGGAATTCATGTCCGCGAATGATGCTGCCGGCACGCCCGAGCGCACCGTCAGCGAGTAGCCGCCCCTCCCGGTATCCGAGATGCAGCTTGCGGGTCGCAAAGCTGGTCGAGTGTCCAAGCAGGCCGACCATCGCATGGCGGATCCCGTGCGCATCCTCAAGCCCTTCACCGAGCACCATGTAGCCGCCGCACTCGCCGTGCACCGGGCGGGTCGCTGCGAATCGCCGCAACCCCTCCCGGAAGCGATGAGCGTTTGCGAGCAGGCCCGCATGCAGCTCCGGATAGCCGCCCGGAAGCCAGCAGGCGTCGCAGTCGTTGGGGGGAGGTTCGTCAGCAAGCGGCGAAAACGCGATGATCTCTGCGCCGTCGCGCCGCCAGCCGTCACGCAGGTGCGGATAGAAAAATGTGAAAGCGGCGTCCGCCGCGACCGCGATGCGTTGTCCGGGCGGGGGCAGTGCCGGGCGGTTGATCGCTCCCGCTACGTTGAGCGGCGCCGCGACGGCGAGCACCCGGTCGAGGTCAAGATAGCGTTGCGCCATATCGGCGAGGCCATCGAGGCGGCCCGCCAGATCGCCGTGCTCTTGGGCCTGCACCAGGCCGAGATGACGTTGCGGCAGGGTCAGCATGGCATCGCGCGGCACGGCGCCCAGCACCGGAACCCCCAGCGCGTCGATCGCATCCGCGACAAGTACGCGGTGCCGCGCGCTGCCGACGCGATTGAGCACGACACCCGCGATGCGCACAGACGGATCGTGCGCCGCAATCCCGCGCACAACCGCAGCTGCGGTCTGCGATTGCCCCGAAACATCGAGGACGAGAAGCACTGGCAAACGCAGGCGAGCCGCGAGGTCCGCGGTAGACCCGGTCCGGCCACGCGGCCCGGCCACGCCGTCGAATAGCCCCATGACGCCCTCAATGATGACAAGCTCAACTCTGCGCGCCGCTTCGCCGGCAAGGGCGTCCAGGAGGTCCGGAGGCATCGCCCAGCTATCGAGATTGATGCTTGCAGCTCCACTCGCAGCGGCATGGAACGCCGGATCGATATAATCCGGTCCGGCCTTGCCGGCGCCGACCGCGATGCCGCGCCGCTTGAAGGCTGCAAGCACACCGAGGGTGACGGTGGTCTTGCCGGAGCCAGACCGCGACGCCGCCACGATCAGGCCGCGCGCCGTCATGGTCGGCAGGCGCCGGCGTGACGGATGCGGCCGGGCGCACTATACACGATGCAATGAGCCCACAAGACCGTCCGCTGCGCCGGGGTTGGACCACCGGCACCTGCGCGACCGCTGCCGCAAAGGCGGCTTATACGGCGCTGCTGACGGGTGAATTCCCAGATCCGGTTGAGGTAATGCTGCCGCGCGGCGAGCGGGTGGAGTTCGCCCTCGCAATCGCCCGAAAGGATGCGGCCTCCTCCACCGCCGGGGTCGTCAAGGACGCCGGTGACGATCCGGATGTCACGCACGGAGCGCTCGTGCTCGCGACAGTTCGCGCCGCGGCGCCTGGCAGCGGCGTCGTGTTCCGCGCCGGAGCCGGAGTCGGTATCATCACCCGCGCGGGCCTTCCGGTTGCGCCGGGTGAGCCTGCCATCAACCCGGTGCCGCGCCGGATGATTTGCGACGCCATCGCGCAAGTGGCGGCGGCCGCGTGCGGATCGGGCGATGTCGAAGTCGAGGTCAGCGTCGCGGACGGCGAGCGGCTCGCTGCCAAGACGCTCAATCCCCGGCTCGGCATCGTGGGCGGTCTTTCGATCCTGGGCACCACCGGCATCGTGGTGCCGTATTCGTGCGCAGCCTGGATTCATTCGATCCAGCGCGGCATCGATGTGGCGCAGGCGGCTGGTCTCGGCCATATCGCGGGCGCGACGGGACGCCAATCGGAAACGGCGGTGCAAAAATTCCACCGTCTCCCCGAGATCGCCCTGATCGACATGGGGGATTTCGTCGGCGGCATGCTCAAATATCTGCGTCGGCATCCGATCGCCCGCGTGACCATCGCGGGCGGCGTCGGCAAAATGACCAAGCTTGCGCAGGGTTTGCTCGATCTTCATGCGAGCCGCGGTGCGGTGGATTTTGCGGCTTTGGCCGGTCTCGCCGCAGCGGGCGGCTCTGCCGACGCCGTGATGCAGCATATCGTGGCTTCCAACACCGCTGCGGAAGCCTTCGCACACGCGGCGGCAGCAAACGTAATGCTGGGCGATGCGGTCGCGCGCGCCGCCCAGCAGACCGCAAGCGGCGTCGTGGCGGACGGCGGTATTGATGTCGAGGTCCTGCTGTTTGATCGCGATGGCCGGTTGGTCGGTCACGCCCCGTTTGCGTCGCATCACCAGGTGGTTCCTCCTTGAAACCGGCCAGGCCGGGATGGGAAGCCCAAATCTAAGTGAAACATCAGTGGCTTGGTTCAGCGCTCGGTCGCGTTGCGGGGGACCGCGGCCGACACGTGCGCAAACCACCCGTCGTCGTGCTCGACCGTTGGCAGCGTCCAGAGGCGCTCACCAACGGGCAATGCCAGAACGCATTTGCCGCAAGCATCAGGTATCAGGCAATAGCAGCGGGGCACGTGGGGATTTTACCGAATGGCGCGCTTTGCAAACGAACATCCTCAGATTTGGTCGCGGTACCGCCGGAGGTAGGAGTTTCCGCAGTGGGACATTTTTGACCGTCGCGCACGATCGCCGCTGACGGGTCCGTGGCCGATGGCTACCTGTGACGACCTCCAGCCACAACGGAAACTGGCAGCTCGCAGCATCGCGCCGGTGGAGAAGGTAAGCTTCGTTTAGTACTGGTTTCCCAATCCATGGCGCAATCGCGTAGCGGATTTCGACTGCGCTTCGAGCAGAACAAGAACATGCTTAGACTTTCGGCCGCATTCTCGATGCAGTTGGTGATTTTGATTCACAACGCCCACGCGCAACTGGTCGCACACGAGAACACGGCCGATGCTTCTATGGCCTCGATGCATCCTCGATCTCGAAGAGGGGCGGGTGAAGCTCATTGTGAGAACAAGCCCTTATTAATCAATAATTCATGCGGCAGCCGCGCGCGAGCATTAAAAGTAGCAACGCGCCTCGCAATCAACGAGACGCAAAGCGATATTTGAAGGAAGGCTTCTGGAAGAAGGATCGAACTTTTTCGGGGTTGCGCTGCGGACGGTATCGCTGATTTTGATGCCCCAAAAGCGATGACTACGCGCGGTCCAGACGCTTCCTGCATTTCTCGATCTCCGCGAGGTTAGCGGGCTTATGTTGGCGCTAAGCCCGCCCACTTGCCCGTCCCAGCAATCCGCGATGTGTCAAACTGGTCATCAACCTCGAAACCACCAGGGCGCTCGGAATCACTTACACCACTATCGCTTCCGGGGCCCGCCAACAGGTTATCGAATAATGATCGCCTGATCGGTTGCGGTAGATACCCTATTGACAAGCCGCGACAGTGTGCTCGTATCGCGAGGTCCGTTCCGCCACCCGGATCGGGTTGATATGGTTCGTTGGCGCAAGCCCCAAGTTTGCTTGCGCAGGTCTTCGAGGCAAAGCCGTTAGAGCGCGCGGATTGGGCTTGGATTGAGGCCCCTATGAGGTGGGTTAGGCCGAAGATTAGATTTGGAGCATGGTGCGCGCTGTTTGCGCTCGCCATTCAATTTCTCGTATTGCAAATCCACTTTCATCCGTTCTCGTCGGGATCGATCGTCGGTTCGGTTGTTGCATTGGCCGGAGCCGATGGCGGCAATGGACATGACGCAACGCCAGCAAATCCCGCGCCCCCGGCCACGGAATATTGTGCGCTCTGCGCCGTGATCCATCTGGCCGGCACGGCCCTCCCGTCATTGGCGCCTTCGGACTTGCAACCGATCGCCGGCGGCCCATTGCGATGCACGAAGCTTTCGTCTCTGGCGCCGTCATCGCCGCCGGGGATTTTCCGCGCC
>JASHYD010001444.1 GCA_030043175.1 Xanthobacteraceae bacterium
CGACGGTGCCGCGGCGCTACGGCAAGGAGTGGTCCGTAAAAATCGAAGCGCCCAACATCGTCCCGTCTTCGTTGATCGAGGAAAAAAGCAGCTTCCGCTTCGTGCCTACGATTTCATACATCTCCTGCCGGGAATTCGAATAAGTCGCATCTTTGTAAGGCCTTAAGTCTAAGGAGGCAGAAATCGCATCAAAAAACTCGTCCCGCTTGACCAGCCTGGAAGGCTGAATCAGAACGGAACACGCGGGGACATCCGGATTCCCAGAACCATCTCCAGGTGTCCACATCGTCACAAAGAAACCGTCCACCCTCCATCTCGGCGACGTAACCCGGACAGCCCTACTTGGGCCCCCCGGAGGCGGCGGAAGCCTCACCCACCCTTTCTCCCGCGCCATCACGTCAATGGCTGCCGGGTCGGCAACCGGAGAGAGGCATGTCGTGAGGACAAAATCGGCAACCGACCGGCCATCCGCCGAACGCGCAACCACATGCGGCGGCCGCGGCGCGGGTGACTCTTGCGCAAAAACCGCGGTCGAGATCACCGCGGCAATAACCGCGATCATCGATCTCATCTGCGTTCCTCCTCTCAACACTCGACCGTCGCCCGGTACCGACGTCGAGATGGCGCTGGTTTCGGACCTAGAAGGGCCACGGATGCGCGCAGACGGGGCGTCCGTCGTGACGGTGACGCGAGGGGGTGTATGACGAAAGCCAAACTTGACCTCGTCGATGGCCGTGCTTGAGCTAGAGCCGCGGTTCGGGCGACTGACGCTTTGAGTCACCGCCGTGGGTGTTGAGACTCACGTTGCTTGGTCGAACGGTCAAGATGTAAAAGAGCGACAGCAGCGTGATTAAAATCATCGCGGTAATGAATACGGTCAGAGGGTCCATTGCAGCACACCTCTTTCTCGCTCTCTGCGTAAGGTACGGCGCGGACTCAGAAAACCCGGCGCGTGCCACGTAGTCCCCGCGGAATTGCCGGTCGAATTAAAAATGCGCTGCCAAGCCGGAGCGACCTGACAACGCAATTCTATCCCGTTCGAATTCGCCGCAGTCACGTTTCACACAAATGCGGGAACTCAAAAAGTCCAGCGCATGGCTCGAACCCAGAGGAACCGTCATGCGCTGGTAGGGAGAACCCGCGTTAATGCGACGCGGTGTGATGCCGACGAACCTGTCGCCGAGTTTGAGCCACAGTAGTCGCGCTTGCGGTTTGGGCGCACGCACCCCAATAGCCGAAGCCGTTCGACGCTCCAGCGACCCGCCCTGGGACTACGCCGTAGGCTGATCCGTGCCAGCACTGATTTCCGTTCTGCATCGGCCCAAAGTGGTACTCAGCCATTGCCGGAGCCGATGCCAGCAAAGCTGCACACGCCGCCATCGCGGCTGCGGAAATTGTGAATTTACGCATTGTCGTTCTCCCTCAGTTACCAAACCCATTGCGGGTTAATTAATTTTTGCATAAACAAGCTATCTTAAGGACAGGATACAAATCAACATTAAATTTATAAATATATCGTCCATATAAAAAACTTATCGAAATGACGTACTTAGCTCCTTCGGTCGCACCATGGGTCGCCAGCCGGATACCGGCGGCACTTCTGGCAATACTGCATTGGTGCTATTCGCTACGCGCGCATGTAGCATTAATCTAAATAAATATTTTATCGAATGTTAATGTGCGCTGGCCGGCTCGGGAAGGCGCGCCACGGGTCGCGACTGCGCCGCTCGGTCTCTCCCACAAGCCCCCCAAAGACCGCACGAGGCGACCTTGCGTGGCGTTTCGGCCCGAACTCCGACTATTATCGTGTCGGTAAACCCCGCACTCGCAGGCGTCAGCGACGCCGAAACGGTAAGCGCGAGCATCGTGATGAACGCGATGGCCACTAGTGGTCCCACGGAGTCCTTAATATTGCGGTGAGTAGGGTCATCTCGTCAATTCCTTCGGGCATTCGGGCGAGCAGGGGCTTTAATCGCTCATCGAGCGTCAACATGGCAAAGCCGTGCACCAGTGACCATGCGGCCGTGATTTTGGCTGCGTGAGACAGCGCGAGACTCACATTGGAGCCTACCTGCGGGCGGACGCCCACCGCCTGCGACAGCACCCCGAATGCGGCGTCCGCAGCCGCCCGCAGCGCTGGTCGGCTAAAATCAAGCCTTTCACTGCGAAACATCAGGAGGAACAGGCCGGGATTCTGTCGAGCGAAGGTGACATAGCCATGGCCGATAGCTGCAAGCTGCACGTTTGGCGGGGCGTTTTCCCGCACGTCGGCCAGCAGAGCGGCGCCGAACCGCGCAAAGCCCACGGCCGCAAGCTCACTTAACAGGCCCCTGATGTCGCCGAAGTGATTTTTCGGTGCGGCATGAGACACCCCTGCCTCGCGCGCTGCCGCTCGCAGCGTGAGCCCGGTAATGCCGTCCCGCTCCAGGATGCGTTGCGCGGCCTCAAGCATCGCCTCGCGGAGCGAACCGTGATGGTAAGGCGTGCTCCGTGCCGCACGCCGCCGTCTGCCGCCACGGACGGTGGCGGGGCTAACAGCGCGCGGGCTCGCTTTCATCTGCGCCTCTCCAATGTTTACAACGTAAATATCTGATTGACAGCGCCGGCCAACGGCAATAGCATCATATTGACATTGTCAATATCGCAACAGAATCGGCTCTGCAACGAGACGGATCAAAGCAGGGAGAAAGCCATGAGCCTCGCACCGCTGTTTTCCGCATCCCCGGCCATCCAGTTTCACGCCTTCGCCGCCGTGGCGGCGTTTGGTTTGGGAGTGGTCCAGCTCGCCGCACCCAAGGGAACGCTGCCGCACCGGACAATCGGCTGGATTTGGGTCGCCCTCATGGTGGCGGTGAGCGCGAGCGCCTTCTTCATCCATGAGATCAGGCTGTTGGGGCAATGGAGTCCGATCCACCTGTTGGCCATCTTCACCCTGACGGCCCTACCACTCGCGGTGTGGTATGCGCACTGTCACGCAGTGCGCAAGCATCGTGATGCGATGGTGTCTCTGTTCATCGGTGCGCTGGTCATCGCCGGCGTGTTTACGCTGCTTCCCGGGCGCATCATGCATGCGGTGTTATTGGGGCCATAGTGCCCTTTGGATTTCCTTAGCTTTTTAGGTTCCGCGCTGTAAAAATTTCTCAAGCCGGCGTCCTTCTTGCGCTTCGCCCAAGGTGATGAGCGTGGCCAATGCATTGGCCTTCTTGTCGGCAGATCGGCAATATCGCTCAATCATCTGGATCGACATGCCGACGACGTCTTGAATCTGAAGCGGGTCAGCCACGATTTGCCCAAGCCGATCCGGACAACACCGCAACCGCGCTGGCCGATATAGCGGGGCAAGGAATATGCGCGCCTGAGCCAGCCGGTGAAATACTTTCCGCCGCAGCGCGCGGTGCTGCCGTCCAGGGAATACGGCGACCATCGGGAAATGTATTCTGGCAGGAAGGTCAACTCCTGGATCGATTGTGTCGTCATTAGCTAGATTGTGTCGTCATTAGCTAGCGGACCAACCCTAGCAACCGTGCCGCGGTGTTAAAGCAGATGTCGGCGCGCACGTCGTCGGCAAGCGGCACGTGATCGATGAAGTGACTGGCCTCGCCCGGCGGCTCGAACGGATAGTCGGTCGCGAACATGATGCGCTCGTGACCGACCGCAGCGACGGCACAATTGAGCGGCTCGGCCGCGTACATGCCGGAGATTGTCACCACGATATTCTCGCGGATGTAGTTCGACGGGCGGCGCGCGAGCTTGACGCCGTAGAATGCCGCACGGCTGTCGAAGCGCCACAACAGGTACGGCAGCATCTCGCCGAGATGCCCGAGCGCCAGCGTGGCGCGCGGGAAGCGGTCGAAATGCCCGCCGAACACAAGCCGCAAGGCATGGGAGCCGGTCTCGACGCCCCACTCCCAGGTCGCCCGCCTCAGCCCGTAGGTACTCTCCAGCACCGCCATGACCGCGGGCGGGTCTGCCGGATGCAGGTAGATGAGGGCGCCGAGCGCCTGCGCGCGCTCCCAGAACGGATAGAGCGAAGAATGGTCGAGGTATTGCCCGTTGGTCTGGCCGTTGATCATGGCGCCGAGGAAGCCCAATTGGCGCACGGCGCGTTCAAGCTCGTCGGCTGCGGCCTTGGCGTCCTGCATGGGAAGGTGGGCGAAGCCCGCATAGCGGTCGGGACGTTTCGCTATCTCGCGTGCGAGGAAATCGTTCGATTCTTGTGCACGGCGCACCGCAAGCGCGGTGTCGCGCTCGATCTGCACGCCGGGCCCCGCGATGGAGAGAACAGCCCGCTCGATGCCGTCACGATCCATCTGGGCGAGGCGTAAATCACCGAATTCAGAGAGCCGCGCCACCGCCTGCCGGAAAATATCGGGCGTGATTTCGCCCGTCGTGGTCTTCCAATAGTCCTCGAACCCAGGAGACAGGAAATGCTCCTCAAGCGCGATTTTCTTCATCATGTTGGCTTCCGTGAGCGTTACGACTTGCGCGAAATCAGGAATTTACACCGAAAAGCGCTAGCAGGGACAAAGACGGCCGGCACAAGCGCGGCCACGATGACGTGTGAACTGGCATGAATTTATCCCTGGTGTCCAAGCAACGCCCAAGGTCCGGCGGGTGTCCCGAATTTACTGCTGGCGAGAAGCGCCCCGGAAGCGAGCCGCTTTGATGATGGTGAGTTTGGCCACTTGGCCCAGTGCTGCGCGGATTGCGTCCATCGCCAATCGGGCGACAGGCGTCCGGAGCCGCAGCCGCGGTATGCCTATGCCATTGCGAGCGAGGCGTGGCCTACATTGTAGGCCTCGGTATGCCGATGCTTGCACCGCGAGCCGCAATTGCGCGGGCTGGCGCGTTTGGGCCGCACGCATCTAGCGCTCGCGGCGTTTGCGGGCCAATGCACAGAGCGCTTTGTGACAGGCTTTGCCGCAAACGATTTACCGCTGACGATGCATGTAAGCGCTGCCAAACCTCAGCCAACAACGCCGCATAAGCTCGCAACGCTATCGCGGTACCGCCAACGGCCATCCTCGATAGGTCGGTTCACCATCCCTCAGTGCGCGGCAGCATTTTTTTTGAGGACTTTCTGTTGATCAGCGCGACACCAGCAAAGTTGATTCATCCGCAGCGAATAACTGCAGCATCATTTTTTTATCGAAAATATATGACGAGAGTGGACCTTTCTCATCCGCGCGAAGTCGAAAGCCTCTCGCCCAACTACGGCCGCAGCGGCTCCGCTCATTTGCTGGCGCTTTCTAGCGGCGGGACCTTCGCTGCGGTTTGTGCGCTAGAATTATTCGCGATGGTCGTGGCGGCTGGACGTCGGAGCGTGGCCGGTGGTCTGGCGCTCAGAGGGGCTGTGCCAAACTGCTTCGCGCGATCTCGTTGGAGAGTCCTCGATAGGTCCGCGCTTTGCTGAAAGAGCAACCAGAAGGTGTGGTACCGCCGGAGTCTGGGGCATGTTTAGGGCGGCCGTGTAGCGCGCGGTCATGGTTCGTTTATGACAATGAAACTTGTGTATCGCGCGTGTTCGCGTACATTTAGCCGGAAGCGAAACAAAACAAATTGCAGGCTCCGTCTACTTCAAATGCGGAGGCCGACCAAGGAGAGTAGGGTGGGGCGCGGTCGACGCATCGTTCTGTCTTGCGCGGTTATGATCGGACTTGCGGGCGCGGGAGCCTGGTACCTGCGTCAGGCGCCTGAGCCGGTTCGGGCCGGGCGCTCGTCGCAGCCAGCGGCGGTTCCGGTTACCGTAGCGGCCACCGCAAAGCGCGATTTGCCGATCTATCTTACCGGACTCGGTTCCGTGCAGGCGTCCTTCACGGTTGGCATCCGCTCGCAAGTCGACGGTAAGCTTGAAGCGGTGATGTTCACCGAAGGCCAGAAAGTCAAGAAGGGCGATGCCCTGGCCAGAATCGATCCGCGCCTCTATGCGGCGGCGCTCGATCAGGCCAAAGGCAAGAGGATGCAGGACGAGGCGCAGCTCTCGTCCGCGCAGAAGGACCTGGTGCGCTCGCGCACGCTGGTCGATAAGAGCTTTCAAACCCAGCAAGTGGTCGATCAGCAGCAGGCCAAGGTGGATCAACTGAACGCCTCGCTTAATGCCGACGATGCAGCGATTGAAGCGGCGCAGACACAACTTGACTATACTTTGATCACCGCCCCGAGCGACGGCCGCATGGGCATGCGCCTGATTGATCCCGGAAATATCGTCCACGCCGCCGATTCCTCCATTATCGCCACCCTGACGCTGACCAAGCCGACCGCGGTGGTGTTCACCCTCTCGGCGCGCTCGCTCAACGACGTGCGCGACGCCCAGGCGCGTGGCCCGGTGGAAGTGACGGCGTTCAGCCAGGACAATGTCACCGCGCTCAGCAGGGGGACGCTGCTGCTGATCGACAATATCGTTGATCAGGCGAGCGCCACGATTCGTCTCAAGGCGATGTTTCCAAACGAGGACGAGAAGCTGTGGCCGGGAGACTTCGTCAACGCGCGCATCCTCCTCGACGTACGCCGCGACGTCCTGGTCATTCCGGCGCCGGCCATTCAGCGCGGGCCGGAGGGAATCTTCACCTGGGTCGTCAACCCGGAAGGCGTCGTTGATTCGCGCCCGATCACGGTCGGACCCACCACCGCCGATCAGACGATCGTTACATCCGGGCTTGCCGAGGGAGACCGCGTCGTCGTCAACGGCCAGTACAAGCTGCGACTCGGTTCGCGTGTGACGGTGAATGAGCCGCCGGCTCCGGCGGAAGCCAAGCGGGACCGCTCATCATGAACATTTCGCAGCCGTTTATTCATCGCCCGATTGCGACATCGCTGTTGATGGCTGCGATAGGGTTCGTGGGGATGGTGTCGATCCCGTTTTTGCCCGTCGCGCCTCTCCCTCAGGTCGACTTTCCGACCATACAGGTGAGTGTGACGCTTCAGGGCGCCAGCGCCGAGACCATGGCGGCCTCGGTGGCGTCGGTGCTGGAACGGCAGTTTGGTCAGATTCCAGGCATCACCCAGCTGACTTCGGTGAGCGCGCTCAACGCCACCTCGATTACCATTCAATTCGAACTCAATCGCAACATCGATGCCGCCGCTCAGGATGTCCAGTCAGCGATCACCGCGGCCAGCAGGACTCTGCCGCAAACGTTGACGGCACCGCCGAGTTACCGGAAGATCAATCCTGCCGATTCCCCGATCCTCACGCTTGCCGCACAATCCGACACCCTGCCGATCATTACGGTCGATGACTACGCGGACAATTTCCTCGCCCAGCAGATCTCGCAGGTACACGGCGTCGCCCAGGTTCAAATCTGGGGCGAGCAAAAACCCGCCATCCGAATTCAGGTGGACCCGGCCAAGCTCGCTTCGGCCGGTTTGACGCTGGAAGATATCCGCCCGTTGCTCGTCAACTCGACAACGATCTCCTCGAAGGGCGTGGTCAATACCGCGGACATCAGTTTCACCATCGCGGCAAACGATCAGATCATCGATGCGGAGCCGTTTAACGACACTATCATCGCCTATCGCAACGGCGGCCCGATCAGGGTTCGCGACGTCGGCCAAGCGGTCGCCGGTCCGACGGACAACACCATAGGCGCATTCCAGAACGGTAAGCGCGGCATTTTGCTGGTTGTCTACAAGCAGCCGGGAGCCAATGTCATCGACACGGTCGACCAAGTCAGGGCGCTGCTGCCTCGGCTCGTCCGGAACATTCCACCGGCCATCAATGTCGAGGTATTGCAAGACCGCACCGGCACCATCCGCGCTTCGGTGCGGGATGTCGAGTTCACCTTGTCGATCACCGTCGTGCTGGTGGTGCTGGTGATATTATTATTCCTGCGCAACCTGTGGGCAACGGTCATTCCCGCCATCACCGTACCGCTGGCTATTCTCGGCTCGGCCGCGATGATGTATCTGCTTGGTTTCAGTCTCGATAATCTTTCGCTGATGGCGCTGACGATCGCCGTCGGCTTCGTTGTCGACGATGCGATCGTCGTCGTGGAGAACATTCACCGCCATATCGAGAACGGCGAAGCTCCGTTCAAAGCAGCTCTCGAAGGGGCACGCGAAATCGGGTTCACAGTGGTATCGATCAGCATGTCGTTGATCGCTGTGTTCATCCCGCTGCTGTTGATGGGCGGCATCATTGGGCGGCTGTTCCGGGAGTTCGCCCTGACCGTGACTGCCTCGATCGCCGTCTCAGCACTGGTCTCGCTGACCCTTGCCCCGATGCTTTGCTCGCGTTTCATGCGGCCGGAATCGCACCGTCATGGCCGCACCTACCGCTTCATCGAAGCGGGGTTTGACGCGATGCTGTCATTCTACCGATCGACCCTCGATGTCGTTTTGCGCCATCAGGCGATCACGCTTGCGGCGTTTTTTGCCACCATGGCGCTGACCGGTACGATGGTGTACTACACCCCCAAGGGATTTTTCCCGATTCAGGATATCGACCTGATCAGTGGCATAGACGAGGCCTCGCCGGAGGTCTCGCCCCAGAAGATGCTGCTCCTGCAGCAAGAGGTCGACCGGACCATCCTTGGCGACCCGGCGGTGCAGGGGCTAGCCACGAGCTTCGGCCCGAGCTTCGGCAACACCCAGAACATCGGACGCCTGACCGTCATTCTCAAGCCGCGCGAAGAGCGCGATCTCGACGCCTCGCAAATCATCGACCGCCTGCGTCCGCAGCTTGCCAAAGTGACCGGCGTGACGACATATCTTCAGCCCTCCCAGGACATCACCGTCGGTGGCCGCGTTGCCCGCGCCGCATTCCAATACACATTGCAGGATCCGAATATTCAAGAACTCACTGAATGGTCGACGAAAATGCTCGACAAGATGAAGACTCTGCCCCAGCTCGCTGACGTCGGGACGGATCTGCTGTCGGGTGCGCCGCAACTCAAGGTCACCATCAATCGCGACCAGGCCGCGCGGTTTGGAATCACCGCGCAAGCAATTGACGACACGCTCAACGACGCCTTCGGCCAGCGCCAGATCACCCAGTATTTCACTCAGCTCAACACCTACTTTCTGGTCCTTGAAGTGCTGCCCGGTCTGACTGCCAACCTCGAGACGCTCGACCAGATCTATGTCAAGTCGCCGCTGTCCGGCGCCGCTGTGCCACTGTCCGCGTTGGTGGATTTTGATTCGTACAAGACCGGGCCCTTGGTGGTTAACCATCAAGGGCAATTCCCTGCAGCAACACTCACTTTCAACCTGAGCGCCGGCGTCGCGCTCGGCGAGGCGGTTGATGCGATTACCAAGGCGGGCGACGACATCGGCTTACCCGACTCGGTCATCGGCACGTTCCAAGGCAATGCTCAGGCATTCCAATCGTCGTTGTCGAGCGAGCCGGCGCTGATCGCGGCGGCCCTTGTCGTCGTCTACATCATTCTCGGCATGCTCTATGAGAGTTTCATCCACCCGCTGACTATTCTGTCGACGCTGCCTTCCGCCGGCGTCGGCGCATTGCTCGCCCTCAACCTTGGACACATGGACCTTTCGGTCATCGGCATCATCGGCATCATTCTGCTGATCGGTATCGTCAAGAAGAACGGCATCATGCTCGTCGATTTCGCCATTGCTGCGGAACGCGAGCAGAACATGCCGTCAATTGCGGCGATCCGGGAAGCTTGCCTACTGCGTTTCCGGCCGATCCTGATGACGACGGCCGCGGCGATGCTTGCCGGTTTGCCAATGATGTTTGGCCACGGCACCGGCTCGGAGCTGCGAAGGCCGCTTGGCTACTCCATGGTAGGAGGTCTGGCGCTGAGCCAGATCCTGACGCTATACACAACCCCGGTAGTCTATCTGTATCTCGCTCGGCTGCAGGCCTGGCTCCAGGGCAAGGCAGTGCCGAAAGCGGTGCAGGTCGAGGACATTGAGGCTGTCGCCGCGGAGTGAGGGCGACAGCAACCGAGAAATTCAAGTGCACGCGAACAGCTTGGGGATGGACTGTCGCCCGCCGCCAGGGTGCGACAGTCCCGGCAATGCGAGAGCCGGGCACCACAGAAAAGCGCCGGATCTCGCAGGCCACCGCGTGCGCGACTGACAAAGATTGAGTCCAACATAATTTTCAGCGGCACCGTGTCCCGCCGGCCCGCGAATCCCTGGACGGCATGGGGCTGGAGCTCATGCGTCGGTGCGGCGGGCTGATAACCCCGCCTCGCCGAGGATCTTGAGAAAGCAGGCGTGCTTAAGTAGGGTTTGAATTCCTTCGAGGGGTCTCGCTCGTTCGAGTCGCTCTCAACTGCAAACATTCTCTCCATGTTCAAAAAGGCCAAACACTCCAATGGAGGCGAGCCATGTTGAACCTCGCGAAATACGCCGCGGTAGCGGCTCTTGCGGTGGGCTTAGGTGTTGCGGCGACTAAACCGGCGTCCGCCTGGGGTGACAACTGGGGCTATAGCTGCGGCGACGGTTGTGGCTATGGCTACGGCGCCTTTGGCCCCTTCCTCTACGGCTTCTATCCCTACCCCTACGGCTCCGATTTCACGTCCCCGCGCGGTCAGGCGCACGAGCCTGCGGGGCCCGTAAGTGTGCGAGAGTCGATAAGCCGGGCGGGCGTGAGGTCTTGTGCGAGGGCCGGATGCGGGAAACCTGCACGTCCGGTTCGATGAGCGGGACGTGGAAACGGAGCCGCGGTCGAACCACGACACCGCCAGATGAGAGGGCGGAAACTACGCCGGAACCTACCGTGACCCTTCTACCGGAATCACGGCTTCGACGGTCCTTTCTATCGGGATTGGTAACTGCTTGGTGAGCGGCACCGCTTGAGTGTGCCCTGCCAGCAACGCACCCTGCATTGCGGCTGCTGCTCAGCAAGCCATCGGCAAGGCCGGTCGAGCCGACTACGCGCGGCCTTGTCGCCCAGGCAGGATCCGGGTTTTTTGCGTCTCGACGACTTAGGTTGATGCCCCTGTTTTTGATTTGTCACGCGTGTTTACGCCCGACTCTATCTGGCCGGCGCATTCGATTACCGTGGACCTTCCCGGCGACGGGTGGGATTTTCTTCGGGCCAGCGTGGCGGAGGTGGCGGCGATAGGGTCGACGTGCTTTGAGCGGAACACCATCAGCATGATTGAGAAAAGCCCATGGCCCATTTCTGCGGGAGACTGATACGGCGCATCTGCGCGTCGTTGTGGCTCGCTGTACTACCGCTCAGCGCGGTCGCCGTTACCGCCGATTTTTACAAGGATAGGACGATCACTTTCATCATCGGTTCAGCTCCCGGCGGTGGCTACGACGCCTATAGCCGTCTCGTCGCCGCTCATCTCGGGCGACACATCGGCGGTCAGCCGACGATTGTCCCGCAGAACGTGCCAGGGGCAGGCAGCATCCGTGCGGCGAACTATCTCTACAGCATCGCGCCAAAAGACGGCACCACGATCGGCATGGTGGATGAAGCCATTTTATTGAACCAAATCCTGGGGGCGCAGGAGCCGACCTCGGACGCGGCCAAGCTCGGCTGGTTCGGCGGCATTGTGCGTCGAATCATGGGAACGCCCGAGGTGAGGACCGACGCGATCAAATTCAACTGGATCGGGCGCGTTTTAGCGAACAGCGCCATCCTGTTTGTGCGTCGCGAGGCCGGTGTGCAGAAGATCGAGGACGCGGTTGACAAGGAACTGATTGTTTCCGCGTCAGGGACGGCATCCAAACTCAATTGGACTGTGCTGAAGAACGCGTTCGGAATGAAGTTCAAGATTGTTTCCGGCTACCAGGGAAGCAATGAGAGCCTGTTAGCACTAATGCGCGGCGAGGCGGACGCTTTGAGCATGCCATGGTCGATATTGAGAATCACGGGCGCTGAACTGATCCGCGATAAGAAGATCAATCTTTTGCTCCAAACCGGAGCCGAGAAGGACGCCGATCTTGGCGACCTGCCCCGCATGATAGATCTGGCGCGAAACGATGATGAGCGAAAGCTTCTCGAGCTGTTTGCCTCGCCCTCGACGATCGGCCGCTCGGTCCTCGCGCCTCCTGGCACGCCGATGGAACGGGTGGCCGAGCTTCGTCGTGCCTTTACGGCAATGACGCAAGACCCGACCTTTCTCATGGATCTCAAGAAAGCCAGGTTGGAGCTCAGTCCGTTGTCCGGCGAACGGCTACAGGCGGCCGTCGCCAGCATGGGCGACGTCCCCGACTGGTTGATCAAACGCGCCCGCCGGGTTTCCGAAGCAGTGGCGAATTGAAACGTCGGTCGCGGGCTAGCGCGCGAGCTGCGCCTTCATGTGGTCGGGCGTCGCACTGGCGCACTCATCAAAGCCAGCATCTTGGTCCACGCGACGTCCCCAGCGGCGATCTCTTCGGGAGTGCGCCTGCGTGCGGCATTCTGGAAACCATGGCCGACATTCGGATAGCGGTGAAAGAGATAGAAAATGTTGTGGCGCTTGAGTTCGCCTTCGAAGCGGTCGACGTCGGCCGGCGAGGGATTGCTGTCCAGATTGCCGAAAAACCCATAGACCGGGCATCGAATCTGGCTGATCAGCTCAAATGGAGTCGGCGCTCCCTCCCCCCAATGGCTCATCATTCCGCCACCGTAATAGGCAATAGCGGCCGCGAACACCGGTTTCGTGCTGGCGCCCAGAAACGCAAGCCGGCCGCCCATGCAGTGCCCCATGATAAAGAAACGGCTGCGATCGAGGTCCGGCCGCCCAAGCGAATAATCTGCAGCCGCGGCGATTTCGCTGATGACCTCCGGGTCCTTGAGGAATTTCTTGCAATCGTGCAGCGGCACCTCCTTCGGACAGCGGTGGTAGAAGTTCGGCACCATCGTCAGGTACCCAGCCGCCGGAAGCTGCTTCACGTAATAGGCGGTGCAAGCATCCATGCCGCCGCGGTGGAACATCAACAGTACGCCAGGATGCGGGCCCTGACCGTCAGGGACAGCGATATGCACATCCATCGACCGCCCTTCGACTTGTAAGTAAATGGTCTCTTCACAGGCTTCGACTTTTTGCATCGATGCTGTCCCGCACTTGTAAGCCCTGTGCCGTCGTGACGATCGCTAAAGAGGAAGGCAATGCGTTCTCGACGACGAATGCTTATCCCAACAGCGTGAGGCTGACCTGCAGTCTCTCGCGACGGTCAAGAAACGGGATCGTCGCCGCGAAAGCCGCCCGCAGCTCCGCGATATCGCCCCCGTGGTTTGCCTCGAAAGCTGGCCGTATTCGTCGTCGTGCGCAAGGCGGATGACGATGAGCAGCAGTGCCGATAAGGCGCACCCCGCATCACATGGTGGTGCTGCAAAGGACCTACTCCGCGGCCTGCTGACCTTCCTCCTCGGCGATGCCGCGTGCCTCGATGCGGTCAATCTCAGCCTGATCCATCTTGACCAGAATGTTGGACATCTGCTGGATTTGGGCCGCGTCATCATCTGGCCCGAGCAGCGCTACGGCGTCGCCGCCGCGGTCACGCAGCGGTGGCGAGTGCGATTCGAAAATCACGGCCGTCTCGGTTCCGCGGTTCCACGCCCAGTGAACCTTATTGCGCGGAATGCGCATGATGTCGCCGGCCCGGCAGCGGTAGCCCCGTCCGTCGACGAAGAAAAAGATCTCTCCGGACACGATATAGTTCATCTGCTCGCAGTCGTGCCTGTGCGGGCTTGTGTGATAACCCGGCGCGCGTTCAGCGAACATGAGACTGGTATCGGTTCCATGAACCTTCTGCGATCGTAGGACTGACTGGCCAACTGCAGCCATCGCGACACGCTCAGTTGTTTTAACGTCGCGCCGGTTGACTCTATAGGTTGGCTTATCGGTCATTTCACTCTCCTCCGTTCGCCATGCCTTGTGCGCCGCGACCTGTCACGGACAGTCGCTGACGGGGCAACCCGGCCGCAGCAGCTTAACGCAGACAGCTTTGGCCTGAACCATCAAATTGTACCACGGCGCGTACTCCAAACCGCCGCAGACCGAAGCGCCCGCGAACCGCCGCTATCGCGCGCTGAGCCGCCTCGTCACCCGTTAGAAGTCCGGTTCCTTCGCCTTCGGGACGTCCGCGTCTTTGTTGTTGTAGTACTCGTGCAGATTCTCGGCGCAAACCCCTTCCGATATCTGATCGGGCCCCGGCACATACGTCAGGGTCGCGGTCCATGGCGTTGTGAAGACGCCTTCGTCCTCGATTGTGACGTGCAGCTGCAGGAACTTGCCGCGATGCTGGCTGAAGACGTCGCCGTTAAACAGCCAATTCTCTTTCTTGTTCCGCTCGATTGCATCTTTCACGTCGTCATAGTCGCGCAGCCGATAGCGTTCCACGATGTCCAACTTGTCGGTATAGGGCGTACCGAACAAGTCGATCATCGCATACGGGCGCTTGGTCTTAACGCCGACCGTGTCGATGACCAGGGTATCGCCCTCGTAGTGGCCGACGGAATCCCCGTACCAGGATGGCGTCAGCGGTGACGGATGAGCCTCGTTCAGGCGCACCCGGCGCACTTCGTAATCTCCGCCATACAGCATCGTGATCTTGTCCGGCTGCTGTATCATCTCCATCAGAAACTGCTTGTAAATGAACGGCATCCCAAAGGGCCAACACTGGTTCGAAGGGTTCGGATAAGTAATTCCGGCAAGCGAGATTTCACCGAACTTCTTGACCACTGCTGCCGCCCAGGGCTGCAAAATCGGATTTTTGTAATCGCCGACCAGTTGGTCGTAGTTGCTCACGCCGACCTTGCTGGCGGGCAAAGCGGCCGAGCCGGCCGCGCCGCCGGGCCGGTTCTCCGCCCAGCGCGACAAGTTCGTTATCGGGCCCGGGCCTGATGCAGGCGGCTCGAACCAGGGAAAAGCGGGATGATTCCAAACGCGCGAAAAGTCCGGGATCGGCACGCCGTGATGGGCTTCCTTCCCGGCCGGCCCCTCCGCCGAAGACGTCTGCGCCAGGGTCGGCATCGCGGCCGCCGTTGCGGCCGCCAAAGACAGAAGGAAATACCGCTGCATGCCCATTGGTCACTTCCGCTTATGGGCGTCGCCTGTCCCCAGCGCGCTGCCACACTTCTCATTCTTATAGGAAATTATAGCTTACCAGATCGTCGCGAGACGCGCGAATGCCCGCTTGAGCAGCACCGGGGCGCGCTGGCATGCGTGCCCACCGTTGGGTCATGGCCGGCTCGTCCCGGCCGTCCACTCTTAGTCGCTACCCCTTCGTCCCGGTCTCCCGGGTCGCCAGGAGGGCAGCGGGGCGCAGAAACCCGTAGGGCGGTGAAAGGCGCTGTGCTTTTAGGTGATTGCGACCCCGCGCGCCGACGCCACAGGGTGAGAGTGGCGCGCCGGCGCCCGAATGCCATATAATTCAATAATCCGATCGCTTAGAGAACGCAGCAAAGTAGCGCACCTATGAGCACAATCGATGACCTCGGAACGCCGCCGGGGCCCCCACCCAGCAAGCCGCCTGCCCATCAGACCGGCGTGGGTAGCCGCATCCGTAACTATTTCCTCACCGGTCTCGTGGTCGCGGGCCCGCTTGCCATCACGGTCTGGCTCACCTGGTCATTCATCACCTGGGTCGATAACGTGGTGCGGCCGTTCGTACCAGTCGATTATCGCCCTGAAACCTATCTCCCCAGGACGATCCCGGGCACCGGCGTCTACCTGCCCGGCAAGATCCCCGGCACCGGGCTCATCATTGTTTTCGTGGCGCTTACGCTGCTCGGCTTTCTGACCGCCAATCTGGTCGGCCGCAAGCTGGTCGAGGCCGGCGAGCGGCTGCTCGACCGCATGCCGCTGGTGCGTTCGATCTATAAGGGCTTGAAGCAGGTGTTCGAGACCCTATTCTCGGAATCCGGATCAAGCTTCCGTACGGTCGGCCTGGTCGAGTTTCCTGCGCCCGGCATGTGGTCGCTCGTGTTTCTCTCCCAGCGGCCGAGCAAAGAGATAACCTCGCGACTGCCGAGCCGCGAGGAGCATGTATCCGTGTTCATGCCCTGCACCCCGAACCCCACCACAGGATTCTTTTTCTATGTCGCCCGCAGTGCCATCGTCGAGCTCGATATCCCGGTCGAAGCCGCCGCAAAGCTGATCATGTCGGCCGGGCTCATTCAGCCGGGCAACGGCGACAATGCGAAGAAGCTGGCGGCGCTCGCGGAAGCCGCAAAGACGGCAAGAGCCGCGCGGATCGAGCCGGCGGAGGGAACGGCGAGGGTAGGGGAGTAGCGAGAGCGCTCGGCCGGGCCGGTTTGCGTCAAGACAGCCAATCAATGCCGGCGCGACGAAACAGGCGGGCTTGGAACGCAAACGCCTAGACCGGACTCGGTTACAAAGCACTGCCGCCAAACATACCCGGGTGCCGAATGCCCGAATGTTGCATGCGTAACATTCAGCAGCGCGGCCAGCCCGAGGGCCATTGAGCGGGCTCGCAGAGTCATTGGAGTCTCCTATTGCTAGCACTTGATGTGATCGCCTGAAGCGATCAGGTGGCAACGCACACGGCCCTTGGTGCGGCGACAACGGTCCGCGGCAACTCAATGCTCACGGGCGTCCTGTCGCTAACCGCGGAAAGCGCACCGTGATACGCCCGCGGTGAAAATCGGTCGTGGAGTAGACAAGCTGCGGAGAGCAGTTCCCCCGTGGTCCGCAGAGCGGGTGGCCGAAAAGACCGGGCTTTACATAGGTGAAGTCGAACGGGCCGTAGTAATGCCTGTAATCGCAGTGTGGAAAACACTCCTCGGCCGAAACAGCGCCCGTTCCAAACCACGTTCCAAGCGAGACGAAAGCCAAGGAAACGACTGCGAAATGATTTGCCAGCCTGTGGACGGCGTGCATGACGACACTCCCTCGCACCGCCGAGGTGCGCATTGAGCTATAACTTGAATCGACGTGGATCGATCCGTCGGAGCGACTGGAAATCCAAGGATTGAACCCGCCGTTGCCCCGCGCTCACACTGACAGCATCGCTATGCCGCGATGAATGCCATCCCCCGTCGTCAGGGGAATCGAAGGATCGCGAAAGCCGCTTTCACCCCGCCCCGATCAGCTGCACCGCCTCGTCGCGCTCGAACAAGTAGAGCAGCGCTCGCAATGCCTGCCCGCGCGCGCTCGCAAGGGTCGGATCGCGCGCGAGCACCAGCGCGGCGTCGTCACGGGCGGTGACCATCAGGTGGCGGTGGATGGCGGACTGGGCGATTCGGAAGCCCGGCAGGCCGCTCTGGCGGATGCCGAGCACGTCGCCTTCGCCGC
>JASHYD010001445.1 GCA_030043175.1 Xanthobacteraceae bacterium
GTGCGCTCGCCGCGTCCGGGCTCCTCCTGGCCGCCACTTCGCCAATGGATGTCGGTCGGCAGCACGCCGTATTCGTGCTGCATAATGCCGCGCATCCAGACCACGGCAGTGATCTGATATTCCGGCACGCCGATACGCTTGCCCTTGAGATCCTTGGGCTCACGGATGCCGGTGTCCGCCCGCACGTACATGCCGGAGTGGCGAAACAGCCGCGATACAAAAGCAGGAATGCCCACATAGGGGCAGGAGCCTGCCGCCACCATGCGAATGTAGCTCGAGAACGACAGCTCCGAGACGTCGAACTCCTGATAGCGAAAGGCGCGAAAGAAAATCTCTTCCGGATACAGCGGCAGGTAGGTAACCTCGCAGCCCTCTACCCTCACACGGCCGTCGTATATCGCGCGTGTGCGGTCATAATTTCCGCAAGCGATGGTTATTGGCACCTTAACCATGGGTCGCTCCTTATCAGCAATGTCGTTGGATCAATGCACAGTCGTGCGCCGCGCCCCACGCAAGCTCGCATGTTGCGCTCGGCTTGTTGTGCCACTGTTGGCGCGATATTTTCGCGATCGACGCGGCCGGGCGGCGACAATGGTCGGCTGGTGAAGGAGAACGAGCCATGATGACGTCGAACGTGATCGGCGGAGCGATGCTGCCCCACGCCCCGCAGTTCTTCACCATGCCGGAGACCGAGGACAAGAAAAACGTCGAGCGCGTGCGCGCGGTCGCCGCCGAGATCGGGGAGAAACTGCGCGCACTCAAACCCGATCTCTGGATCATCTTTTCCAACGACCATGCCGAACAGTTTTTCCACAATGCCGCCCCGCCTTTCACCATCCACGTCGGCGGTGAGGCGTCCGGCGATTTCGCGGGCCGCAGGTTTCATTGGAAGATCCCGAGCGACATCAGCTTCGAGATCGTGCGGCAGCTCTACCGGCAAAATTTCGACCCGGCCTTCACTTCGACCGCAAAGATCGACTATGCCATCGGCATCCCGCTCACCCATATCGGCCACGCTGATCCGGTGCTGCCGATCTACGTCAACGCCTACCTGCCACCACAGCCCACCATGGAGCGCTGCTATGCGTTCGGGCAGGCGATCGCGCGCACCGTCACAACGCTCGGCTTGAAGACCATCGTGCTGGCGAGCGGCGGCATGTCGCATTTCCCCGGCACCGACCGCTACGCCAACCCCGAGCTCAGCTGGGACAACCAGGTGCTGGAGAAGCTCAAGGCGGGCCGCCTGAAGTCGCTGATCGGCTATGACGAGGCCGAGCTCGACGATACCGGCAACATCGAGCTGCGCTGCTGGGCTTGCGCGGCCGGCGCGCTCGGCGAACGCAAGCCCGACGTGGTCTCCATGGACCCGAGCTGGCACCACAACTACGCCTCCCTCGGGTGGACCGGCGGCCAGGGCGAGGCCGATCAAGCCGCGCATTATCCCGCGATCAAGCCCGAGCTGGTCGAGCTCACCTGCGCGCTGCACGACCTCGCCCACGATGCCGAGAAGCGCGCGCAATACATAGCGAACGCGCCGGCCTTCGCGGACAGGTTCGAGTTGCCGCCCGACCAGCGCGAAGCGCTGATCAAGCTCGATCTGCCGGCCATCGTGAAAATGGGCGGGCACCCGCTGGTGCCATTCCTGGCGCAGCTGCAGATCCAGCGCCTGCGGCCACGGACATAATGTTGCGGTCAACCTGATGGAGGGCGGGTTGCGCGCACCGCAATGCGGCGCTGCGGCTGCGGGACGCCGAACCGCGCCCCGCATTTCGCGCCGGCCACGCGAGCACACCTCAGCGCGCCCTCCCTCGCACGATCGACAGTACGGGAGCCTTCTTCCTTGCCCGCGTCACGAATTCGAGCATCAAGCCGAGGCTCTGGAAATGCGTGCGCACGACCGCCCGCGCGGCGCGTCCGTCGCGCTTCTTGAGCGCGCGCAACAGCGCCCTGTGGTGCGCCAGATGCCGGGGGTCATAGAAGCTCCTATGCTCCGGCGAGACGTTCGAGAGGCGCGCCACCTGCGCCTGGTTGAACATCGCCACCAATAATGGGTTGCGCACGCTCGCCAGGAACAGCCCATGGAACGCGTCATGGGCACTTTTCGCTGCCGCCATGTCCTGCCGCGCAATCGCCTCCTCGAGCCCGACCAGGTCGCGCTCGAGCTCGCCGAGCTCAGCCGCGGTCAGCCGCTCCGCGGCAAGCTCCGCGCACCTCTGGGCGATGTGCGAGCGCACCTCATTGGCTATCGGCGCGGCTTCGATCAGCACGCTCTCATCGAACATGCTCTTGCCACCGCGCGCCGCAGCGGTGACCACGACCCGCCGGCCGGCCGCCTTGTCGACATAGCCCAGCCCATGCAGCACGCGCAGCGCCTCGCGCACCGAATTGCGGCTGATGCCGAGCATCTGCGAGAGCCGCGTCTCGGGCGGCAGTGGCTCGCCGGCGGAAAGCCGCTCGGCCTCGATGAAGCGGCAGATTTCTTGCGCCGCTTGGCTGATCACGCTCTCGCGTTTGATCGGTGCTGGTTTGTAGGCCATTGTTGAACAATCCTACCATTGGGTGCTTGACCAGAGAGCTCAGTCGTAGTCAACTGTGGCCGACGAGGCAAGCCGGCAAGACTGGAGAAAACCCATGAAAAAGCTGGTGTTGGAGACGACGGCACCGTTCCAGGGGCTGCCGGAGCTGGTCGCCTATGACGAGGGCCTGTTCGCCAAGGAGGGCCTCGCCGTCGAGTGGGCGGATCGCGAGAAGGATGTCGAGAAGAAGGTGCGCACCGATATCACCTCGCCGAAAGGCGTCGATCCCTTCGTCAGCCACGGCAAGCTCTTCGAAAAGGGTCAGGCCGACATGTATAATGCCTGCGAATGGGGCAACTACTGCCGGGTGCAGGAGACCGACGCCGGCAGTCGCCAGATCGGGCGACGCGCCATCATCGCCTATGCGGCGCTGGTCGTGCGTGGCGACTCGGACGTCTATACCCCCCTGCAGCTTGCCAACAAGGTGATCGGCGTGCCGTTCTATTTCGGAACCCACTACATCGCGCTGCACATGCTGGAGGGCTTCCTCCCGCGCGACATGATCAAACTCTGCAGCGCGCCCAACGGATCGCGTTACCGCCTCGCGGCGCTGATGAAAGGCGAGATCGACGCCACCACCCTGACCGAGCCGCATATCACGCTCGCCGAGAAGAAGGGCTGCCGTATCATCTGCACGGCGTTCTTCCACGGCACCGAGGTCGCCTCCTCGCGCGTTAACGCGGAGACCTATGCGGCCTTCAACCGCGCGGTGCGCGAGGCGGTCAAGCGCATCAACGCCGACAAGCACGCCTATCTGCACTATTTCATCGACTACCACGCCAAAACAGATCCCGAAATTGCCGCCCTCAAGGTCGACGACCTGCGCGAGAGCCGGCTGGTGGTGTGTGATCCTGCTCCGATCCCGCTCGACGAGATGCAGCGTACCTATGATTGGCTTAAGAGCTGGGGCATGCTCGAGGAAACCAAATCGCCGCTGCAGCTCGTCAACGCCGAACTGCAGAAATACGCGCACGAGGCCGCGGAGTAATGTTCTTTCGTCCTTGAGAAAGCCGCCACCATTGACTTTGCCCACATCGACGGGGACGACCGGACGAGTTAGCGAGCGATGAGAGTCCAATGCGCGAGGGGAATGCCGACCACATCGCCAGGTTGATTGAGCCCGGCCGCGTCCACCGCGACCTCTATACCGATCCCGGCATCTTCGAGCTGGAGATGGAACGCATCTTCGGACGCGCCTGGTTGTTCGTCGGCCACATAAGCCAAGTGCCGCAGCCCGGCGACTTCGTCACCACCGAGCTTGGCCTCCAGCCCGTGGTGATGACGCGCCATCGCGACGGCCGCGTGCACGTGCTGCTCAACCGCTGCACCCACCGCGGCGCCAAGGTGGTCAACGAGCGCAAGGGCAACGCGGCGCGGCTGACCTGCTGTTATCACGGCTGGAGCTTCGACACCGACGGCCAGCTCGCCGCGGTGCCGGTGCCGGAAGGCTGCGCTCCCGGTTTCGACAAGGAGCAGTTCGCGTTGGGGCGCGCGCCGCGCGTGGGCGAATACCGCGGCTTCGTGTTCGCGAGCATGGCGGCGAAGGGGCCGAGCTTTGAAGACCACATCGGGCCGATGAAGGGCAACATCGACGATCTCGTTGACCGCGCGCCGGCCGGCGAACTCGCGCTCGATGCCGGCGTGCACCGGTATGCCTATGCGGGCAACTGGAAGCTTCAGGTCGAAAACGTGCTTGATTCCTATCACGTGCCGTTCGGTCATGCCTCGACCGTCAACACGCAAGGCGTGCAGTTCGCGCGCCGCGAAGGGGACCAGAAGGGCGCGACGGTGGTCGAGACCGACAAGAAGCGGACCGCCGCCTCCTGGAAGGAGCGCAAGAGCTACGTCGTCGGCAACGGCC
>JASHYD010001446.1 GCA_030043175.1 Xanthobacteraceae bacterium
CAGCCTCACGCGGCACCTGCAGATCCTGAAGCACGCGCAAATCCATGCGTCCGCGAGCGTCGAAATCCAAACCTGCCCGATCCTCGAGACCGGGCGAGCTGTAGCAAATGCGACTGTGGGAATGCACCAAGGCGTTAAGGAGGGTGCGTATCTCCTCAGCGAAAGGATGCTCGCGGCGGTTGCGAGCTCCGTATAGCCACCAGAGTTCTCTGACAGATGCATCAGCCGCCATTGCGTGGAGCATTGCCAGCACGGGGGTCACCCCGATGCCGGCACTGAGGAAAACGACGGGTGCGTTGCCCGGCCGAAGCGTGAAGCTTCCCCGCGCCGCGCTCACGTCCACGACGTCGCCAGCCTGCAGTTTGTCATCGACGTAAGCGCCGGCGATGCCATGGGGTTCGCGCTTAATGCTCACGCGATAGCGCTCAGTATTCGGCTCATCCGACAGCGAATAACTCCGCATCAACGCAGGCGCGTCGGGTGTTTGCCTTATCCTCATTACGATAAACTGACCCGGTAAAGCTGCAGCCAAGGGGTGCCCATCAACAGGCTCGAGCACCAGCGAGATCACGTGGGTGCTTTCACGAATCTTGCGCGACACGCGCAGCGGACGAAATCCCGGCCACGCGGGGGGCGGGCCGGACGTTCCCGTAAGTCCCGCGTTTCCTATTGCTGTGTCCTGCTGATCGAGCAGCGCCTGGAAGGAGGCGCGCCAACCCTCGCTGAGCGCCGGGATGCGCAAAGCGCGCTCGAGCTGGCTGCGAGGGTGACCGGGCATGTACAGGAGCGAATTGATTTCGCACACGCTCATGTGCTCGGGGCCCGCCCCGACCCGCACGATCTCGTCGCCGGCCTCGACCTCGCCTTCGTCCAAAACACGGAGATAGAAACCGGGTCTCCCGTGCGCCACCAGCAGCGCGGGCATCTGCGGCTCGTTCATGCGGATGCCAACTCGGTAACAAGTGACGCGCGGCTGTGTGACCTCGAACAAAGCCTGGCCTATCCGATAGCGATCACCGATGCATACCTCGTGGTCCAACAAGCCATCGACGGTGAAATTCTCTCCGAACTGCCCGTAGGTGAAATCGTCGCGGTCAAGCTCGCGTTGCCAGTGGTGATAAGAGTCGATTTGATAGACCATGACGGCCCGTTGTTCGCCGCCATGCCCGGCCAAGTCGCCCTGCCCGTCGCCATCGATATTGAGCCGCCGAACCAACCGGCGGCCGTGGACCGGGTATTTCCACACGCCGGTGTAGACGGTCCTGCCTTGCCAGGCCACGTTCTGCGGCATGCCGACATTCACGGACAAAAGTGATGGCATCTGGCTTCCTTCTGCGCTGATGGCCGTCCGGTTTCCCCCAGGGGTCGCCGGGTGCCCAATGGACTGGTTGCCGGGCGCTTGGCGGCTGGATCAGCTTGCGCGCCGGCGGCCGCGCGCCAAAGCTCTCGTCATTGCAGTAGCAGGCGGACAGTGCGCAGCGCAGACTTTGGGCGACGAGACCGGCAGCAGCTTCAGGCGTGTCACAACCGCCATCTTTGCCCTGGCGTCGTTGGCCTACATCACCGATGCGCCTCGCGGTCTCTTGGTAAAGATGCGCCATCGTTTGGTCCACGACAAGGTCATTCGCAATGCTCTGAAGCGGGACATCTGAGAGCGGAAAACCCGGGGTTACAACCCTACCGCGGCGCGTCATCTTGCCAGGACACGCGGTAGAAGATGTTCAGGCCGTCGATGCTTTAGCTTTCGGAAACTTAATCTTCCCTAAGGGATTTCGTCTCTTGGTGCGAGCGATGTGAGCAGCAACCCTCAAAAGGAAGGCCCTTACACAGACGGCCGTTCCTCGTAAATGACGCGGCCAAACGGCGCACGACCTCGCTAATAGGCAAATCAGGTGAGGGGCGGCCTTATGGCGAACCGGGTTAGTGCCGGCTTTATCCTAAGATGTTTGCCTCCCAGCTTCTGGCGGATCTGGCTTTAGATAGACGATCAGGCAACAGATGCAAATTCCGAGCCCAGCCAGCGGATATTCCAGCGCTGCAACCGCAGCCGCGAAAAGGCATAAGGTCGTGATCGATCTGACGCGCATAATCTTGCGCACTGTCGGCGAGACCTCACGATCTGGAGCTCGGTCAAGAAGCTCCCAGACCCGCTAGTCTGGGAGCTCTGCCTGCCGATGTTTCTCAACCAATTCGATTATCAAAGAGCGAGCGGCGGGAACGTTTGCTTCGACCAGAGAATGGGCGATAGCAAGATCGTAGCGGAGCGCAGGATTGCGACGGGTTTTAGTGAGACAAGATAGAGCGAACCGGGTTCGTGCTATAAGTGCAGTTGTTGGGTTTGGATGAGCTGCGCCTTGTTGCCGCTGACCGCCGGCGCTCCCACCTTTGGACGCGCTGCCTGCCCTGCCCTGCCCTGCTTTGCTGCTGTGGGGCTGATGTGCCTGACTGACACGCCTTCTGATCCATTACCGAGCCCGTCGTCGTCAGGGTCAGCCGTTGCCGTCGTTGCTAGCTCGTCATACCGTAGCGCTCGGAAGCGCCTCCTGACAACGCCCCTCACGAAGAGCCTGCATGGCTAACCGTATCCGGCCAACGGCTTTACTTGCGGCCGAACCGGCACGGATGCTCCACAGGGCTTCCGGCCCGCCCCGGGCTTCAGAGCGTCGCCCGTTGGGGACGGCTGTCGGCGCCGGCCCAGGCAGTTTGGATGACGATGACACACAAGTCGCAGTCTATTTTTGATAGCCACGAGGTGCGGATAAATGATCTGATCAGGGCGTGGCGAGGCATCACGTGATACGGTGGGGTGTGACGCCGCAACGCTCGCTGTCAGAGAGGACGCCGTGGCTATTGATTTATCCGATACAGACTTTTGGATTGCTGCTGGAACAAGCGTTGCAGCGGTTGCTGCCGTCTTCTCGGCCTGGTTTTCGCGGCGATCCAGTCGGGATGCTGCCAAGACCGCGCAAGCGACGCTATTCCTGAGCCTGCAACGACAGTATGCAAGCGACGAGATGTTGGAGGACTTGCGTAAACTTCGCTCATGGCGAGAGCAGCAAGGTGCGGATTTTGTGAGTAAATGGGAAGAGCAATGGGAAACCAACCCCGAGACACGTTTCGTACTTGAGTCACGGCGACGGGTCTCACATTTCTTTGGCGCAATCGCTGATCTCTATCGCGTTGGTCTCCTTTCTGAACCCCTCGCCCGCGCATTAACACCACGCGATCCGGTTATCTTGTTCGAGATCGTTGAACCGCTGGAGAGGCAACTGAATCCGAATTACAACAGAGCGCAGTTTAAAACACTGCGTAGGCTAGTGTTACCCAAAAGACACAAGTTTTTTCTGATGGGTCGCGAAAAAGAATGACGAGCTTTTTTAAAGTCGCGGATGAGGTCTGGAGCAGGAATGAACTAACAGGGGCTGCCGAAAGCCGGAAATCTGCAAGACCGAACGAACTTTGGGTTGGCGAATCATGTGGCAACTGAAACCGATGGAGCGATCGGCAATTTGCTGACCAGCTTCTGGCGCGCGCGGACGGTCTGCATGACCTGCTGCGCCCAGGCGGCATCACGCTCCTGGAACTGGCCGGTCGCGTAGACCATCAGCAAGCTGCAAAGGGACATGCCGAGATCCCAGGGAAAAGTCGGCAGCGGGTGCTATGGGCCCGTAATTTGTCAATCGTCAATTGTCCTAAGCATTTGCAAATTCGACGGCGGTCATCCTTGCGGCCGGCAATGCTAAATGCACTGGCGCATGCCGACCGTCGAAGGACCCAGCAAGGAGAACGCTCAAATCGTCTAATCATCGTCGCAGTGGCTTCTTTCGACGCTGTCACGTTCGGTGGCGGCGTTGCGCTCCACATGGGCGGAAAAGTGATAAGCGGGTTGGGGGTTGGGCGAGCGCAGACACGGCGTGCGCAGATCACGCCATTGCGTTTCGGATGCGTCGGCAGCTGGGTGCCATCGACCAGCTAAGCGGCAGATCGAGCTGTGCGGCTATCGCTGTGATATCGGTCTCAACGGCCTGCCGACTCGATTCCTAGCTTGCCCCGTTACCAAACTGCCGCCGCCGGCACTAGGCGCGGCAAGGCGAATCACTTCGGCGTATGCGGCCGCGTATGCGGCCGGCACGAGCCCGATCTCGTCCCCACCAGGTGTGGTATAAGTGTCGGCCGGGCCGGATTTTCCTGGCTGCACCTGCGCCGGAAGAATTTGCGGCCATCTGGCGGCGATTCGCATTTCTCACGTCGCCCGAACGACGGCGCGCCCTCCTTGCTCACTATACTGTCCGGAACATGCTAGACAGACGTGCCGCAAAAGGCGACTCTCTCGCACAGGCTGGGCGGGACAAAGACCGTGCCGCTGCGAATGCGGCTGACCGAAAAACTTGGCATTCGGCATCCGCTCTGGATGGGCAATATTTCCGATGGCGGGCTCGCCGGCGCCGTGAGCGAGGCCGGCGGTCTCGGCGTGATCGGCGGGGGGTACGGGATGTGGCCTGGATTGAACGGGAAGCGCGTGATCAGCATGAACTCACTGTCTACAGTGGCTCATAGGATTACGATTTAGAAAAGACGAGTGGAGCAAGATGATCCGAGCCGGACCGTTGATTTTGACATTGATGTGGGCGGTGAGCGCAGCGGCAGCGACGACGCCTTTGAAGCGCATTCCGGCGCAGTCGGGACGGGCCGACGGCCCAGTGGCGCGCGCGCGGGTCACGGCCGGCGGGGTCGCTTATCAAACCGCCGACATCGATTTGCAAAGAGTCGATCTGAAACTGTATTGGAAAAAAGCCGACGGCACGCTTTACTCCACCCTTTCGGCCCTGCAGAGTGCGCTCGGAGCTACCTTTTTATTCGCCACCAACTCTGGAATCTATTCCACCGATTTCAAGCCTCTCGGGCTTCACGTGGAGCGCGGCAAGACCCTGGTCCCGCTCAACAAATCGCACGCTTCCACTGGCAATTTCTACATGCAGCCGAACGGCGTGTTCTTTATCACCGGCAAGGGCGCGCAGGTGATGGAGACCGGAGAGTACGCCGCCGCCCGCCCTGCGGGGGTGTTGGAAGCGGCCCAAAGCGGTCCGCTGCTTCTGCGCAAGGCCGTCATCAACGGCAAATTCGCCAGCGATTCGCGCAGCGTTAAAATCAGAAGCGGGGTCGGCGTGAACACCGCTGGCCATGTAGTCTTCGCGTTATCGGAAGACAGGGTCGACTTTTACGATTTCGCGGTTTTTTTCCGGGATCAATTGCATTGCCCGAACGCTCTGTACCTAGATGGTACAATTTCAACTTTTCTCGATGCCGACGGGTTTAATCCGATCCAGCTCGTCGGGTTCGCAGGAATTTGGGCGGCGAGCGCCAGGCACTAAGGCTGGATCTGATTTTACGCCCGCTGCGGCCGCCGGCAACCGGCGGGTCGGCTGCGGTTTCATTACCTGTCCCTCGCCAAAGCGCTGCGGCTGCGCTCGCTCGCCGTAGTGATGCCCGTTCGGCGAACCGCAGCTTTTCACCAAGAAAATCCGAAAATCCAGACTGCCGTCCAACCCTCGAGCAGAGCCTCCGAACCAAGAGCTTTGGCCTCTCCAATCCGCAGGGGCGAAGATGAAGCTAAGCGGTAGCAATTTTTACGCCCGCCCCTCCCCACATTTCCACACGGCTAAAACATGGGGGAAGGACGGGCGAGGTAGGCTCGGCGGCACTCACGCCAGCAGCCGGCGCACTCCGAGTGAGCACCGTCATCGCCGGAGCGGGTCCGCCAGCCTCACGGCGTCGCGGTGCGGCCAGAGAAGAGCACCGGTGACGGCCGTCAACGACAAGCTTTCAAGTTCAGCCATACGCCTTTCTTGAAGTCTTTGCCCAACCTACGGAACGTATTTGTCTGCCGGCGACAACATCGAAGTTGCGACGTAGCCGATGCCGGTTCCTTGCTTGCCGATCAGCATCCACTCCCATCCTTTTACTTTTGCGAGCACTTCAGGCTTGTCTCCGCGCTTCAGTTCGCCCGTAACGGTATTTCCGTAAAAAGCGTGGTCGCTGAAAATGTTCGTGCTGTTGGCAACGACGTAGTTGGATGCCGGCGGCGTTTCGTAACCCGACGCCTTCACAGCCCCCGGTGCCAGTTTCAAATTATCTACCGGGATATCAGTTGCTGATGCGGAGCTATTCGCGAATAGCGCGAACGCCATGGCGCCAAAAACCATGTTGATGGCGCGAAGTCGGGTCAAAAAGTCAATTTTCATCGTCTTCCTCCCGTTATCGTTAGGAGCGCGCCCGCCATTTCCGTCGGGTCGTCACTTGCCGATGTTTAGCGCATCGCCAGACGTGATTTGCTTGGTTCTATGAGAGCATCATGAATACGCGCGTCGGACAGGATGTCCGGCGGAACGTCTGGCACCCTGCGCGGGTGATGATGAGCTAGACAGGCCTTATCTTTTTTCAAGAGGGACGACCTGAGGTAAAAAACCACATCTCGGACTCGATGTCGAAAGATTTAGGCACTGCGGACGGAAGCAAAGGAGGAAAAGTCATGCATCGACGTAGGATGTTGCATTTGTGCGGATTGGCGGTCGTGGGGTTCGTAACATTGCTGAGCACCGCAGAAGCTCAGCAGAAAACTGCAAAAGATCTCGTCGCGGGCACCTGGACATTGCTGATCGCGGACAATGTCCGCAGCGACCGCACCAGAGTGCCTGGCTTCGGTGCACTTCCCAACGGCACCGCCAAGTTCGGCGCCGACGGAAAATATTCGGTGGAGATCACGCCGACTTCGAGCGGCCATCCGACGCTCAGTTACTCCGGCAGCTACACGCTCGACGATGCCGGAAAAACCCTGACGTTGCGAGTCGAACAGAGTTCACTCGCCAACTGGCGCGGGTCGACACAGAGCGGAACTGTCGAGTTCGTCAACCCCGACAATTTCGGCTGGACCACCTCGGTGCCCTTTGCTGCTTCCGCAGAGTTTACGGGCGCCGAGCTGATTTGGTCGCGCGCAAAATAGCCGCGAAAGCAACACGCTCGTCTACGCCAATCGGACTCGACGGGAACGCCGCGATCAGGTGGCGACCATGGGGGTGGCCTTATTGGCGCTAACGTAAGGCGCGGCGGGGCCCCATAGGCTGAATCGGAGAAAACTGTATCGTCGGACTCTCCGACGACTTTCGCTGGGCGTTTACATCGCCGATCCCAATGGCTGGCGAAGTCGAAGCGGCTACGCCCCCCTTGCTGCTGCGCTCAACGAGCGTGCGGGGCAGTCAATCTCAAGACAAACGAAAAACGATCTCACGTGGTTGCGAGTTGTTGTAAACGGTAACGTTGCGACCTCGGCCACGATTAATCGTTCCCAAACAGAATGTTGCCGAAGCCCCGCTGCGACCCGATGATGACCCTTTCGACGAGTTCACGTGTGGCAACCCACAGCGGGTCACGGGTGCGTGGCCGGCTTCCCAGGCAAGTATGTGCCGATTCTGGCGGCGGGCCGCGACGCTTTTTGGTGGCAATAACAATGGACGGGCGAGAGCCCCTTTCCGGCCCGGCCTCCCTTCCGCTCATTCAATGCGCTGCATCTCGTAGGCTACAATCTGGGGCACGTCGGTATTGCCGTGATTGGCCTCAGGGGTCTTGATACCCTTGAATTTGCCCCAGAACTCTACAACATCGTTTTTCAGAATTGTTGGCTCGCGCACACCAGGTTGATATTCGACATACACCACGTCATTTAGCGATGTTAAGCCCTTACCAACCCAGATTATCAGTATGATGTCTTTGTTATTGTGTTCGCCTGGAACGACTTGAATGACCTTGCCAATAAACCTGACAATTTGACCGACGTGATCTTCCGGTTTTCTTGTTAAATCATCATATGGCACGGAAACCGCTGTCTTCTTGAGTTCCACCAAAGTGGGCTGACGCTCTTGGATAAAGTCATATGCCAATACTGCGAGTATGCCAACTGCAACTAAGCTACCAATCGTCGTTGCAACACGTTTCCATTTTGTCGTCACGTTCGATATTACTCGATCTGTCATGATTGAACTCATTCATTAGCAACTGCGGATCAAACGGCCAATCATTTCGTTCTGTAGCCGCTGTAGGTGATCGATCCGGCCGGGCCGAGTGACGACACCCTCGACTAACCAGTAGATGACGAACGCCTTCAACGAAACCAAGATCGTAATCGTTGGCCCAAACATCTTCAGATCGTCACCAGCTCCGATACGATACAAGCATGCCGCTCGTATCCCAACAAGCGAAAGCCCTGCCAAGTTGCTCACTCGTTACGCCTTTCCTATCTCCATTCAATCAAGCTTGGTGTGACCCGCGCAAGTCGAGACGCATTCCGTGTATCCCAATGGCCTCAGGCAGACGTGAGTGCTATCACGGGCAACGGAACCATTTTTGCGAAAGATAGCCGCCAAGGCAGTTCCACTTCAGATAGAAATTTGATGGCTTCGCGCCTCAACGATCGCCATCGTCAAGATTGCCATTGATTTTTATATGACCGACCCCGCAGCCCATTCCTATGGCAGATCACGATGTAACAAGATGTGTTGCGGTCGTTTTTGTCTATTTCGGTCGTGGCCATGGGGCTTCGTTTGGGATGGGCCGCGTTGCTCGCCGGGTTGGGCGGAAAGGCGCCTAACAGCGCGAATCGTCGGCATCGGCTGGGAGAAAGTGTCGGACGAT
>JASHYD010001447.1 GCA_030043175.1 Xanthobacteraceae bacterium
CGGAGTGTGGGCGCTGGGGACCATCGCGATTCTCTTGTGGTTCGCGTTGCGCCGGTTCGGCGATGTGCTGCTGACGCTCGTTCCGCTGATGTTGGCGGGCGTCCTGACGCTCGAGATCTGTGTTCTGATAAGGCTTCCGCTCAACTTCGCCAACATCATTGCGCTGCCGCTGCTGCTCGGCGTCGGCGTCGCTTTCAAGATCTACTATATTCTCGCGTGGCGCGCCGGCCGCACCAAGCTCCTCCAGTCGAGCCTGACGCGTGCCGTTATCTTCAGCGCCGCCACGACCGCGACCGCATTCGGCAGCCTGTGGCTGTCGAGCCACCCCGGAACGTCGAGCATGGGCAAGTTACTGGCCTTGTCGCTTTGCTGCACGCTTGCGGCGGCCGTGCTATTTCAGCCCGCCCTTATGGGCCGCCCCCGCGTCCTCCGCGATACCTGAGCAGGCAGAAGGCATTGGAGAAGCGGCATCTTTGGGTGGCGTGCCACGTTGCGGGCCCGCCGCCCGTGGTTGCGGCGCCGCGCCTGGCATTGCCTTGATCCGCGTCCAGTTCTCGCCTCCGCACAAGAAGCCAAGCACGCAACCCTCGACCTTCAAGACGTCCGGCGAGGCCAGGCTGATTCGTGAATCATAGGTCTTGCCATTCTCCGGGTTGTAGACCTCGCCTTGCCAAAGGCCAGGTTTGGCCGGCTTCATCGCTCGAAGAATGTGGAGCCCGAGGGTCGGGCGGTTGCGTTCGGCCGGGTCGGAATTATACGAATCGACCCCTCCCGGGTCTTTCTCCCACGAGATAATTCCCCACAGAACGCCGTCGCAGTCGTCGATTCGAACATTGGCGCGGCCATCGCTCGTGCGCCATTCACCGGTCGGGCCCTCCGCGGCCGCAGCAAAATCTGCAAGCAAAAATGTCGCAGCCCAGATCACGGCAATCGAGCGCATGATGCGTTTGGCCAGTTTTGTTGCGCAACTGTGACGAATTTGCAAACTTTAGCTATCGTTTCCGGCGATATTTCGACGACCGCCGAATCACGGGGTAGGGAGGGAATCAGTTGAGCCATCGGCCCCACCTGATCTATGCGTGCGACGGCCCGCTCAAGAGCATGGACGTCGACATCGCCCGCCTCTATGCGCACAACGAAGGTGACCGCTATGAGATGCACGCGCGCCATCTCAACGAACAGATGGTCCGGGTGCTGCGCACGATTGGATACGACGTCAGGTTCTGCCGCGGCGCCGGACAATATCTGTTTGACCGCGAGGGCAACAAGTATCTTGACCTGCTGAGCGGATATGGCGTGTTCGCCATCGGGCGCAATCACCCGGCGCTGCGTGAGGCCCTCAAGAGTGTGCTCGATGCGGATTTACCCAATTTGGTCCAGTTCGACGTCTCGCCGCTCGCCGGCGTGCTGGCACAGCGGTTACTGGAGTTCGTGCCCTATCTCGACAAGGTATTTTTCGCCAATTCCGGCACCGAGGCGACCGAGGCGGCGATCAAGTTTGCCCGCCGTGCCACTGGTCGTCCCGGAATCGTCTACTGCGAGCATGCCTTTCACGGCTTGACCAACGGATCGCTGTCGCTCAATGGCGACGAGATCTTCCGAAACGGTTTCGAGCCCCTGCTGCCGCACTGCCGTGTCGTGCCGTTCAATGATCTCGCGGCACTTGAGCGCGCGCTCACCTCACGCGACATCGCGGCGTTCATCGTCGAGCCGATCCAGGGCAAAGGCGTCAATATGCCGGCCGACGATTATTTGGTCGAGGCGGCAGCGCTGTGCCGCCGTCACGGGAGCTTGTTTATCGCCGACGAGATTCAGACCGGGCTCGGCCGCACCGGGCGGTTCCTCGCGGTCGAGCACTGGCGAGTCGAGCCTGACATGGTGCTGCTCGCCAAGGCATTGTCGGGCGGCCACGTGCCGGTGAGCGCGGTGCTGACCAGCAAGCGCGTCTATGACAGGATCTTTGACCGCATCGACCGCGCGGTGGTGCACGGATCGACCTACGCCAAGAATGACCTCGCCATGGCCGCCGGCATCGCCACCCTCGAAGTCATCAAACATGAGGGTCTCATCGCGCGCGCTGAGCGGCTTGGCGAGCGGCTCGGGCTCACATTCGGACGGCTGTTCGAGCGACACGAATTCGTGCGCGCGGTGCGCGGCAAGGGCCTGCTGATGGGAGTCGAGTTTGGGCCGCCAAACTCATTGCGGCTTAAAGCAAGCTGGAATCTCCTGGAAACCGCGAACAAAGGGCTGTTCTGTCAGCTCGTCACAATCCCGCTGTTCAAGGACTACAAGGTGCTGACCCAGGTAGCGGGGCACGCCAGCCATACTGTCAAGCTGCTGCCGCCCCTCGTCATCTCGGATGAGGACTGCGACCTGATCGAGCAGGCCTTTGACGACGTCATCGCCGCCACCCATCGCGTACCGGGCGCGATATGGTCGCTCGGCAAGACGCTGGTTGGCAATGCCATGCAGGCGCGCGGATAACAGTAATCGGCCGATCCGAGACTTTGGTTGCGGGCCGATTACTGAAGAATTCCCGATCAGTGCAGCCGGGGCGCTTTGAAGAGCCTGCTGCGATCCGCGGAGGCGATCTTCTGCTCGACGATGCGTCCGTCGCGATCCAGCGAGATGGGAATTTCCACACCGGCCTGGCCGAGCGACCAAACGCGCCGGAACATCCCGGCGAGATTGCGAACCTCCTCGCCGCCAATGGCTCGCACCACGTCGCCGGTATGCAGTCCGGCACGTTGCGCCGGGCCGCGCTCTGCAAGCCCAATCACCACGATCCGGTCCTCAATTTCGACCGCATAGAGGCCAAGCCAGGGGCGGGGCGGCCGGTTGGGCCGGCCATGCCGCAACAGGTCATCGAGGATCGGCTTTAAGAGGTCGATCGGCACCACCATGTTGAGATGGCCGGAGGCCGGTTCGCGGCGGTGTTCCGGCTCTCTCTCGCGTCCCGTTTCAAGCTTGAGCGAGCCGATTCCGAGCAACTCCCCCGATCCTCCGATCATCGCGGTGCCGCCCCAGTTCGGGTGTGCCGGCGCCGTAAAGATCGCCTCGTCCAGTACATACTCCCAATAGCCGGCAAACTCCTGCTTGGCGACGATGCGCGCCGCTACAGAGTGCTGGCGTCCCCCCGCCCCGGCGATGACGACACGATCGCCGATCCTGGACTCGGCGGAACTGCCCATCGGGAGCGCCGGCGCATCAAGCGGCGCCAGCGCCTGCACCAGACCAAAGCCGGTCTCCTGATCATAGGCAAGAGCATGGCCTTGCACCGGAGGGCCGGCACGCGGGCTGAGCCAGATCGTTTCCGCTTCCGTAATGAGAT
>JASHYD010001448.1 GCA_030043175.1 Xanthobacteraceae bacterium
ATGCCTTGGCGGCCCGAGACAAGGTAGAGCAGGATCCACGGCGGCAGCAAAGCCAGGATAGCGACGATCTTGCCCACCGAGGCCGAATAGATAGGCAAAAGGTCGACGAAATTCATGCCGAGCACACCGGCGGTCACGGTCGCCAACGCGATGATCGGCGCGCCTAGGGCGCCGTAGGAAACCGGCGCGTTGTTGGCGATGGCGGCCACGCGAATGGCGTCGAGGTCCGGGATGCCAATTGCGATCAGGATGGGTGCCACAAAGGCCCACGGATAACCAAAGCCGACCAGTCCTTCGAGCAGTGCGCCGAAGGCCCAGGCAAACAGAATGGTCTGCACCCGCACATCGCGGGTACCCTGCTGCACCAGCCAGCGCCGCAGCTTGTCGAATGCCCCGGTCGCGACCAGCGTGTTGAATAGCATTACTCCCCAAAACGTGATCCAGTCGACGTTCCAAACGCCGGTGGCGGAGCCATAAAGATAGGCGCGTATGCCATCGTCCAGCGGCATCTGCCAGACCCAAAGACCCAGCAGGAAGGTCACGATCGAGGCGACCAGGACGGCAAGCCACGCCGACAAGCGGAACCCTGCCAAGAGGATCAACAGCAGGACAACCGGAATGAGCGCTACCAGCCAGGTCAGGAACAGGTTCCCGGTGGGATCGAGAATTTGCGTAAACATCGACGAGTCCTCCCCAGTAACAGCCCTATCGGGGCTTCCCCCGTTTTCTTTTCTTGGTCCTTGCTCGCAGCGGCGGCAGGTTCGAATATCGCGCAAATTATAGCATGTTAGCAACCGCCCGCGCACGCCATGGCGCCGCACTGCCGTCAGCTTCGAGACCGGACCTTAGCTTCGAGACCGGACCTTGAACCTGTCGGCGGCCTTTCTCGATGTTATTCTGTGCGCCTCTTAGCCTCGATCCCACCAATCAACAGCACCTCGGTCACGCTACGGGAGAACCTCGATCCGCGTCTACCCCGTCTGACATCCGCCCATATCCGGTCGAGGTCGAGTGAGGATCCTTTCCGGGGAGGTGCGCTCCGGCTGCAATGCACTTCGCAGCCCTCCCGTGAGATGCGCAGCAGCGCCGCAAACAGCGTTTCGGCATGCATCGCCAGGGCCGGATCGCCCACAGTGAGTTGAGCTGCCCGGAGACCCTTGCTGCCCGTTTTCAGCCGACCTTCCAGAGGTCATCTCAACTCAGAGCGGGGCGAAGGAGAGCGCATGATGTGCGGCTGACGTCTCGCACGCCCCGGCGTCAACCGTCTTGACTGCCGCGTCGATGCGGCTTCAGGAAGGGCCGCACCTTGGTTGCGGCGGTGATGTCGGTACTCCGGCCGCTCGATGGCGCAAGCACATCGGGCGGCCGCCGCCAAGGTTTTCCACCTGCTTCATCTGCGGGGCGGGTTCCGCCAGAGTCCGGCACAGAAATACGCCGCACACTCACCAGAGGAGAAAGGCGGGCGCCATGAATGAAATCTACAAGGGCGCAAGTAACGCGCCGAAGCTCTAAAATGGCTGGACGACTGCGCAAAAGGCTCGGGAAATGCGCTGCCACAAAGTCAGCATTGTTCTGATCGGGCAGCGTGGCGACTAACGCCATCACTTCGCTTACGAGATGCGGTGCCAGACGGTATTTAAGAAAAGCCGCGCTGCAGTCATCGAACCCCGACATCGGGTTATTTCAGAAACAATTGCAGCTGACCGGCCTGAAACGCATCGGTACCATAGCGTGTTCGATGCCGTCATGCTGCATTCGAAAAATAACAGTTTCCGTGGCTAGCGCATGAAATGTTGACCTTGGATGAAAGGCGAGGCCTGCGCTGGATTTTTTGAGTTTGCCTCTCCGAGGGATGTGACGGCGAACACCGCCACGCCACGGTCGATGCCGATAACCTCACCCCGGCTCTTAGTCGGGTCAGTAATTTCACGGGCCCACGAAACGCTAGTAGCGAACCATTTACCGGCCTTGCGGCGGAACGTCAGGGAACGGAGTACGCCCCCAAGCGAACGGAAGCCTCGAAATCTGACCCAACCTATTTTCGGCAGCTTGATAGCGCCGTGGTGGTTGTTCAAGCGCTTAAATTCGACGTCCTCCGCCGGAAGGGTGAAGGAGTCGTTCTGGAACTTCTTGCGTGGCGTGGGGTGTCCGCACAGCAACTCAAAGAAGCGGCTGAACGCCTCGTCGAGGTCGCGCAGCGCATTTCGGAGCGCGCTTATGGGGGCAAAGTCGAGCCCGTCGGTCGTCGCTCGGCGACTTGTCAATTCTTTTGCCTGCGCAACATAGGCGAGCGAAAACCCGTAATTCCGGTATTCGTATTCCCGTCGCTCAAGGGCCTGGTTGTATTCGCGGCGGCAGGCGCCAACCCACTGCCCCAGCGCCTACGCCTGATAGGGCGTCGGTTCAGCACAAAGCTTGTTGGCGCGTTGGATCGGTATCAGAATCTCGCGTTATGCTCCCTCACGGCCGCCTGAAGCTGTGCAACGCCAGCACGCCATTTAGGGCCATTCGGGGCCATGCCGTCCTTATAGGCATATAGCGCCATCTTGTCTTCGCATGACCGGCGGTCGTCCCTTGAGATTCGACGGCTCAACTCAAACCATTGGTGCAGCGGGAATGGCGTGTTGTCGTTCGTCATAGATTGGTCTCTTCGCTGACGGCGCCTATATATCGAGACAACTGTAACCTTTCAAGTATTGGTCCAATGCATGGAAATACGCCAAGGCAGACACGTCGTTTATCTCCTTCACGCCCATCTGGTGTTCGTCACCAAGCGGCGCGGGAAGGTGTTTCGCGCCGAGCACCTCAAGCGCCTGGAGCAGATTTTTCGGTCCGTCTGCGCCGACTTCGAGGTGGTCCTGAAGGAATTCAACGGCGGGCCGGATCATGTGCACCTATTGGTCAACTACCCGCCAAAGGTCCGTCTTTCCGAGCTGGTCAATAGCCTCAAAGGCGTCTCCTCGCGGCGCATGAAACAGGAATTCCCAGCCATCTCGACGTTCTGGAGTAGCAAAAAAAGTCACGGCGCATTGTGGTCGGCCAGCTACTTTGCGGGATCGGTTGGAGGAGCGCCAATCTCAATTCTGCGCCAGTACATAGAGGAGCAGAACCGGCCTCCGGCCGGTGCGCTCTGAACCCCCAGCCTAAAGGCCGGGGTGCGTCGCTCGCTTTG
>JASHYD010001449.1 GCA_030043175.1 Xanthobacteraceae bacterium
GCGCTTTACGAGCAGGATCTCTTGAGCGCGTTTTCGCGGTTTCACTTTGCCCTCAATGCGGACATGGAAACCTACTTTGCGCTCGTTTTGACACCGCGGCCACGGCTCGCGGAGGTGGTTTGAACTCAAGTCACCTTCTCGCTGCCGGCGAGACCGGCTGTGCGGTGCGCGACTGAACTTTTGGGCGAAAACCGGAGCGTGCGGCCAACGCGCATAGCAGCCGTCTGATTGCGGCTATCCGGCGTCGAGTGGCACCGCGATGTAGCGAGCAGTGTCGCCCGACTTGATCCGCATCAACACTGCCTGTTTTCCGGCGGATCGCGCCTGCGCAACCGCATCGCGCAACTCCAACGGGTTGTCGACAGCCCTTCCGGCGACATCAAGGATGACGTCACCGGCATGCATGCCGCGCTCTGCCGCTGGGCCGTCCGGATCAACATCGGTCACCACCACGCCATGCGCGCCTTCGCCGCCGACCGTCGTGGCCGGCGCAAGCTGTAAGCCAAACGAAGCAGTGCCTGTGTGGGGCGCTCTGGTCGGCTTGTTTTCCGTTGCGCTCCGGTCCGGCATTTTCGCGACGGTCATCGTCACGGTCGTCCGCGATCCGTCGCGAAAAACCCCGAGAGTCGCGGTTTGGCCCGGCCCGATGCCGGCAATCTTTTTGGCGAGGTCGCGCGCATCCTTGACCTCTTCTCCGGCGACGGACTGGATCACGTCGCCGGCCTTGAGGCCCGCCTTGGAGGCAGGACCGTCCGGCTGCAGCTCATCGACCAGGGCACCTTCCGCCCTGTCAAGACCCAGACTGTTGGCAATGTCCTTGGTGACCGGCTGGACCTGCACACCGATCCATCCGCGGGTGACGGCTCCGGTTTCCCTTAATTGAGTGACGACCGACTTGACCGTATCGGCCGGGATGGCAAATCCGAGCCCGATCGAGCCGCCTGAGGGTGAAAAGATCGCAGTCGTCACTCCCACCACCTTGCCGCTTTCGTCGAAAGCCGGGCCGCCAGAATTTCCCTTGTTCACTGGGGCATCGATCTGAATGAAATCGTCATAGGGGCTCGTGCCAATGTCGCGGCCGCGCGCCGAAACGATGCCGGCGGTCACGGTGCCGCCGAGACCGTAGGGATTGCCAACCGCAAGCACCCAATCACCGACCTCGGGGATGCCTTCCGCGAATGCGACATACGGAAAATCGCTGCGGCCGTCGATTTTGAGCAGCGCGATGTCGGTTTTCGAATCGGTTCCGACGACTGTCGCCTTGTAGGTTTTCTGGTCGTCCGTCTCGACCTCGACCGACTGGCTGTCGCTCACGACGTGGCCGTTCGTTACCACATAGCCATCGCCGGAGATCAAGAAGCCCGAACCCTGTGCGAGCGTGAATCTCGGACGGCCGCCACCATCGGGCAAGTTCGGCATTCCGAATTCGCGGAAAAATCGGTCGAACGGCGGGCGCGCGAAGAACGGAGGCCGCTTTTGCTCATGCTCACCGTCGTGGGAACCCATGTCCTCTGAGTTCGTGTCGTGCAGCTTTGCGCGTACCGAAATCACCGTCGGCTTGACGCTCTGGACGATCGAGGCGAAGCTCTGCGGACCGGATCTCTGGGCAAGCCGCGAGGGTCCTTCGGCGGCCGCCGCCGCCAGCTCAAAATGCGGGCCCGCAGGGGCGATAACAATCGCTGCGACAGAGGCCATCAGTGCAAGGCTGCAATCAACAGATGTTCGCCTGGCTTGACCCATGAAGCGCATGAACATTCTTTAAATCTCCTGTAAGGCGACTGCGAGGGGCGAGCGGACGCCACGATTGTGCGACTTGCCTCGACTCGAATTCACCACGATCCGGCGGTTTGTTGATCCGGCTTCATGCGAAAAGGCCGAACCTACACACAAACCCTAACCACGAGGATGCCTGTTGAGTTCATGTCCCAGGAGATAAATCCTTCAATGCTCGTCAGATCCGCGACCCCTGATGATGACGAAGCGATTCAAACGATCATCACGCCGATCATCCGGGCAGGCGAAACCTACGCTTTGCCGTCGGACTGGACGGAAGCGCAGGCGCTTGCCTACTGGCGTTCGCCAGAGCACACCGTATTCGTCGCTGACGACGGCCAAGTGGTTGGGACCTACTACATCCGCCCCAATCAACGCGGCGGCGGCCGTCACGTGGCGAACTGCGCGTTCATGAGCTTGGCCTCCGCGGCCGGGCGGGGCGCCGGCAGCGCGATGTGCGCTCATGCATTGCAATACGCCGCGGCTGCCGGATATGCCGCCATGCAGTTCAATTTCGTCGTCGCCAGCAACTCGCGCGCCATCGCGCTGTGGCGCCGGTTCGGCTTTGAGATCGCCGGCCGGTTGCCAGGAGCATTCCGGCACCCGACGCTGGGGCTTGTGGATGCCTTGGTGATGTTTCGCAAGCTTTAGCACGGCGACGCTGCGACGGTGCCGCAGGGCCCTCACGTCTGCGGGATCACGCTCACATGGGCCGCGACGATGCGCCAGCCTTGCGGGAAGCGCACCCAAGTCTGCATTTGGCGGCCGACCATTTCGGGCATGGTGGAACGATGGAACAGAGTAGACGCGACCGCGGTGTCGCGGCCGTACGTCGTGATCACCGTTCGCGACAGTGTCCTGTCGAGTCCCACAGCCGAGCGTGTCGTGCGGAAAGCCTTGATTTCCGCGTGCCCGAAAAGATTCTCGCCGCCGCCGAATCGGATCGTGCGCGAATCCTCGCGGAACATGGCGTCGAGAACCGCCACATCGTTTGCAACGAGCGCGCGCTCGTAAGCCTCAAAGGCTGCCCGCACCTCGGCGATTACGTCGGGAAGGTCGATCTCCATGTGGGATGCGCGCGCTCCGTGTTGTATGCATGGCGTTGTCGCGTCGTTGCGAGCCCAACCGAAGCCCGGCAATCATAATGCCCGGTCGGTGGTTCGGGTTTCGGGCCTGTGCGGAGGCCTAAAAATGAGAGCGCGTGTTGTCATCATGCGGGCTTCGGCGCCGCCGCCACGCCCTTCCTCTCCAGCGCATAGGCGATGCGCATCGCCACGTCCTCGCGCCAGGGCGCGGCAACGATCTGGACCGCGATCGGCAG
>JASHYD010001450.1 GCA_030043175.1 Xanthobacteraceae bacterium
ATCATGCGATCGGAGGCCATGCGTATGGATGGGTCTATCCGGGGCCGATGGGCGCCGTGCTGACGCCGAGCCTGATCGGCATCGACAAGGCCAGGCATTTGCCGAACGCCTCGACCTTCTGCGGACGATGCGAGGAAGTGTGTCCGGTGCACATCCCGCTGCCGCGGATGATGCGCACATGGAGGGAGCGCGAGTTCGAGCAGCATCTGTCGCCCGCGACCGTGCGTTCGGGCCTCGCGGTCTGGGGTTTTTTGGCCAAGCGGCCGCGCCTCTATGGCATCGCCACGGCCATGGCGGCGCGGCTGCTGGCGCTCGCTGGATGGCGGCGGGGGCGCTTCTCCTGGCTGCCGTTCGCTTCCGGCTGGACCCGCCATCGCGACTTTCCGGCTCCCCAGGGTGGAACCTTCCAGGCACAATGGAATCGGGGGCGCTTCGCCTCCGCTCCGGAGCCTCCGTCATGACGCCCCGCGAACTCGTTCTGGCGACAATACGCCGCTCGCTCGGGGTTACCGGAGCGGAGACCACACGCCGGCTGGAGGTGGCGACGCGTCTTGGCGAACATCCGCAGGGCGTCACGCCCCAACGCGGACAGCTGCCCGCCGCCGCCCGGCTTGATCTGTTCGCCCGCATGGTGGCAGCCGCGGCGGGCACGCTGGAGCGGGTTGCCGATCCGGCCGACATTCCGGCCGCAGTCGCGGCTTTCCTGCGCCGCCATAATCTCGCGCCAGCCATCCGCCGCGGTGACGACCCGCTGCTTTCGTCGGTACCGTGGGAACTGGCCGGGACGCTGGAAATCCGCCACGGCGCTTCGGACGGCAGCGATGTTGCGGCAGTGTCTCACGCCTTCGCGGCGGTCGCCGAGACCGGCACGCTGGTTCTGACCTCCGGCGCCGATAATCCCACGACGCTCAATTTTCTCCCCGATGTTCACATTGTGGTCGTCGGTGCGCGCGACGTGGCGTCCGACTTTGAGTCGGCATTGACGCGCCTGCGGGGCCGCTTCGGCGCCGGCGTCATGCCGCGCGCCGTGAACATGATCACCGGCCCGTCGCGTTCCGCGGATATCGAGCAGACCCTCATTCTGGGCGCGCACGGCCCGCGCAAATTACACGTCATTGTGGTCGGGGAACCGTCATAATCGGCAATCCTGCGGCGGGATTCAGCCTCCGGAGCGTCTTTTTTTTTAACGCTTTCGCCTGCGAAAAATCCTAGGTAGACGTTCTATTGCGAGTGGAGGGTCGATCCTGAACGGCTGAGGAACGAATATGCCTCGAAAGTATTTTGGCACTGATGGTATCCGCGGGCGCGCCAACGGCACCATTACAGCCGATCTGGCGCTGCGGGTCGGCCAGGCTGCCGGCCTCGTGTTTCATCGGGGCGACCATCGCCATCGCGTGGTGATCGGCAAGGACACTCGCCTATCCGGCTATATGATTGAGAACGCCCTGGTGGCGGGCTTTACCTCGGTCGGCATGGACGCCTTGCTGCTCGGGCCTATGCCAACCCCGGCCGTCGCGATGCTGACGCGTTCGATGCGCGCCGACCTCGGCGTCATGATATCGGCCTCCCATAATCCTTACGACGACAATGGCATCAAGCTGTTCGGCCCGGACGGCTATAAGCTTTCCGATGACGTGGAACTCGAAATCGAGCGGCTCGTCGACAGCGACCTGGCGAAAAAACTTGCCAAATCCGCGGCGCTCGGCCGCGCCAAACGCATCGAAGGCGTGCCGGAACGATACATCGAATTTGCCAAACGCACCTTGCCGCGCAACTTGTCGCTTGAGGGACTGCGGGTCGTCGTCGATTGCGCAAATGGAGCCGCGTATCGCGTCATTCCGGAGGCGCTGTGGGAGCTCGGCGCCGAGGTCATCTCGATCGGCGTCGATCCGGACGGCTTCAACATCAACAAGGATTGCGGTTCGACCGAACCCGATGGGCTGCGCCACAAGGTGCGGGAACTGCGCGCCGATATCGGTATCGCGCTCGACGGCGATGCCGATCGGGTGGTGATCGTGGATGAGCACGGCCATCTGGTCGACGGCGATCAATTGCTCGCTGTGATCGCTGAGAGCTGGCACCGGGACGGCCGGCTTGCGAAGGCAGGTGTCGTCACGACCATCATGTCGAATTTCGGCCTGGAGCGCCATCTCGATGGGTTCGGCATCAAGGTGCATCGCGTCCAGGTCGGCGACCGCTATGTGCTCGAGCACATGCGCGAGTACGGGTTCAACGTCGGCGGCGAGCCGTCCGGTCACATCATTCTGTCGGAATACACCACTACCGGCGACGGTTTCATTGCCGCGCTCCAGGTGCTGGCGGTCGTCAAGAAGCTCGACCAACCGGTTTCCATGGTTTGTCGCCGCTTCGATGCACTGCCGCAGATCACCAAGAACGTCCGCTATCGCAACGGCAAGCCCCACGAGGATGCGGGGGTGCGCTCCGCCATTGCGAGCGGCGAACAGCGTCTCAACGGCGCCGGCCGCCTGATCGTGCGGCCCTCCGGAACGGAGCCGGTTATTCGGGTTACCGGGGAGGGCGAAGATTTATCCGTGGTTGAGGAGGTCGTCGACGGCATCGTCGACGCGCTCAACCACGTGACCGCAAGCTAGCTCGCAATCGAGGCCTTCGGCTGCGGCTCTCAAGCAGTCGGGCCGCTCCGGCGCCGGGCCCATTCACGCCCGCCTTCGGCTGCGTTCCGCCTCGCTCAGGATGTAGTGCCCGTGCGCAAGTGACGACAGCTTTCCGGCATGGACCATCCGGTGCAGACGCACGACCAGGGTCTTGCGCTTGATGTCGAGCTGCGCCTCGTCGAGGTTATTGACGATATCCTGCACGGAAAGGCCGACCGGGTTCTCGGCCAGAATATCCATGATGAAATCTTCAATGTCGTCGGCACCCCCGCCGCGGGCTGCCACCACGACCGGCGCAAGCCGGCGCGGTTCGGCCCGGCTGCGCGCGTCGGCGCCCGGATGGACCACGGCAGCGCCGCTGTCTCGACCGGTCGCCGCCTCCAATCGAGCCACGATATCCTCCAGAAGCTCCGCAGCCCGTTCGGGCGCCGCGGCCCGCAATCCTTTCAGCCCAAGCGCCAGCATTTCGGCCTTCTGCAACAACTCCTGCTCATAGGCCCTTACTGCATCGGGCAAAATCGTCATTGCCGGTCCCTTACGAAAATTGCGCTCCGCCCTCGCCTTTCTCGCAGCGAGGACGGAAAAAAGGTGCGTAAAGCAAAATTACAGCCATCCAGGATATCTTAAATTACAGCGCCCGCAAGGCGGTTGGAAAAATTTTTGATTAATAATGAATGTTTACCGAGCCGGTAAGCGACGCCTCATTGCGTTTGACAGTCGTAATTTTTTCTGTAATTTTAAATTACAGACAAGCTGAAGCACCTCTGGGAGTGACCCATGCCCTTCGATCTGTCGCTGCCGCTCTTCGCTGCCACCGGCCTCGCGCTGGCCGCGCTCGTCACCTATTTCGGCTGGCCGCACATTCGCGTAAGGACCTACAACAAAACTCACGGCGACTTGCGCGTAATCGAGGTCGCCTTGATGATGTCGCGGTCGGCCCGCCCGTTCCTGCCAGCCGCCGAGGCCAACCACGGCAAATCCGCCAATCGGGTTCCCGGAGCGGAGTTCGTTATCTATATGACGCTTAAGGCCGGTAATCTTTAGTCTCGAGGATCCTCGTTCGCGTGGCCGGCCGCCCCCGGCCATCGCGATAATTCGAAGCTTCAGTTTTCCTCACCGAGATCGCCCGAGAAGAGCCCTGCTGACCGCACAAATGCGCCGCGCGATGTTTCTAGGCGCTCCTCGATCTCTTGCCGGCAAACCGATCGAGACTGGCCCGCTCGACATCAGGCTGCCAGCGCCTTCATCTGGGCGGCCAGATCCCGCGCGGCTTAGGTAATCGGAAGCTACGCCCCTCCCAGAGCCGCGGCGATCGTCTCAAGCGCCGCCTGCGCCTTGGCACCGTCCGGACCGCCCGCCTGGGCCATGTCGGGGCGACCGCCGCCGCCCTTGCCGCCGAGCGCTTCGGCGCCGCGGCGCACGAGGTCGACCGCATTGAAGCGCCCCACCAAATCGGCCGTGACGCCAACCACAAGGCCCGCCTTACCGTCGCCGGTAACCCCCACAATGGCGACTACGCCGGAGCCGACATGCTTCTTGCCGTCATCCGCAAGGCTCCTCAGGTCCTTAATCTCGACTCCCGACACCACGCGGGCGAGCAGCTTGACGTCGCCGGCCTGGCGCACGCCGTCGCTGCCCGAACGCTCGCCTCCCATGGCGAGCTTGCGCCGCGCATCGGATAGTTCGCGCTCGAGCCGCTTGCGATCATCGACGAGCGCTGCGATGCGTTCCGGCAGCTCTTCGAGCTGAACCTTGAGTTCCGCTGCGCCGGCTTTCGCGAGCCCAACCACGCGGTTGGCGTTGTGGCGAGCACCGTGGCCGGTGAGCGCCTCGATACGCCGCACTCCCGCTGCGACGGCGCTCTCGCCAATGATCGAAACCATGCCGATGTCGCCGGTGCGCCGCACATGGGTGCCGCCGCACAACTCGACCGACCAGCCAAGCGCGTTGCCGCCCGTGCGTCCGGTTTCCCCCATGGCCACCACTCGCACTTCGTCGCCGTATTTCTCCCCGAACAGCGCACGGGCGCCCGACGCGATGGCGTCGTCAACCGCCATGAGACGGGTGGTCACTTCGGAATTTCGCAGCACCATCTCGTTGACGATGTCTTCGACCTGCTCGATCTCCTCACCGGTGACTGGCTTGGGATGCGAGATGTCGAAGCGCAGCCGGTCCGGCGCGACGAGCGATCCCTTCTGCGCCACGTGCTCGCCGAGCACCTGGCGCAGCGCCTCGTGCAGCAGATGGGTGGCGGAATGGTTAGCGCGGATCGCGCTGCGCCGGGCGTGGTCCACCTCGAGCGTCACCGGCAGACCGGGCTTTAACGTCCCTTGCTCAACCACACCCGAGTGGACGAACACGTCGCCCGCCTTCTTGTGGGTATCGGTGACCCGAAACCGCACGCCGCTCCCGGTCATGACGCCGGTGTCGCCGACCTGACCACCCGACTCGCCATAGAATGGGGTCTGGTTGAGCACTACGGCGCCCGTTTCACCCTCGGCAAGCCGTGCCACCTCGGTGCCGCCACACACCACAGCGGCGATCACGCCTTCGGCCGTTTCGGTCTCGTATCCCAAAAACTCGGTGGCCCCCGCCTTCTCGCGCAGCGTGAACCACACGGCCTCGGTGGCTGCCTCGCCCGAGCCCGCCCACGAGGCGCGTGCCTTTTGGCGCTGCCGTTCCATGGCCGTATCGAAGGCCGCAAGATCGACCCCGACGCCGCGGGACTTCAGCGCGTCCTGGGTAAGGTCGAGCGGGAACCCGTAGGTGTCGTAGAGCGTGAACGCGACCTCTCCCTTGAGGCTATCGCCCGGCTTGAGACCGCGGCTTTCCTCCTCAAGGATCACCAATCCGCGCTCGAGCGTGCGGCGGAAGCGGGTCTCTTCGAGCTTGAGGGTCTCGGTGATCAGCGCCTCGGCACGAACCAGTTCGGGATAGGCCTGGCCCATTTCGCGCACCAGGGTTGGGACCAGGCGGAACATCAGCGGTTCCTTGGCCCCAAGCAGCTCCGCATGCCGCATCGCGCGTCGCATAATACGGCGGAGCACGTAGCCGCGGCCTTCGTTGGAGGGCAGCACGCCATCGGCGATCAGGAATGCCGAGGAACGCAGATGATCGGCAATGACGCGATGTGAAAACCGCTTCGACCCCTCAGCACTGATGCCGGTCGCAATGCTCGACGCCTCGATCAAAGCACCCAGGAGATCGATGTCGAACACATCGTGCTTGCCCTGCAGAATCGCGGCGATGCGCTCCAGACCCATCCCGGTATCAATTGAGGGGCGCGGTAGCGGTATCCGCTGACCCGGCGCCGGCTGATCGAACTGCATGAAAACAAGGTTGTAAAACTCAAGATAGCGATCGCCATCTTGGTCCGGGCTACCGGGCGGCCCGCCGGCCACATCCGGACCCTGGTCATAGAAGATCTCCGAGCAGTAGCCGCAGGGGCCGGTGTCCCCCATCTGCCAAAGGTTCTCCTCGAGCGACACAATGCGTGCGTCGGGCAGGCCGGCGATCCTGCGCCACAGGTTGCGCGCAACGTCGTCGGTCGGATGCACCGTTGCCCACAGCCGCTCGCGCGGCAACCCAAATTCATTGGTTACAAGGTTCCAGGCGAGTTCGATCGCTCGGTCCTTGAAGTAATCGCCGAACGAGAAATTGCCGAGCATCTCGAAGAAGGTGAGGTGCCGGTTTGTATAGCCCACATTCTCAAGGTCATTGTGCTTGCCGCCGGCACGTACGCACTTCTGCGCCGTCACGGCGCGGACATAAGGTCGCTTCTCAACGCCGGTGAAGAGATTCTTAAACTGCACCATCCCGGCATTGGTGAACATCAGGGTCGGGTCGTTGCGGGGGACGAGCGGGGATGACGGCACGATCTCATGACCGTTGGCCCCAAAGTAATTGAGAAAATGCGTTCGGATGTCGTTGACGCCACTCATGAAGTCCTACTCGTCGTGCATCTGCGCGGCCACCCGCAAGTATCGCAGGAGAGGCAAGCGAACCGTGCCCACCGGCCCTTTCCCCCTCCGGCGCTGCCGTGGCATAGCGGGGCGGGTGGGCACCGCGCGCTCGATGCGCCTTCGCCCACCCTACCCGCGATTCCAATCGATCGAAACTCGCTTTAAGTTGCAGTCTTGCTGTTATCGAACTCCGCGCGGAACCTTTTAGCCGCGGACCGGGCAAGTGTCTATAAAGGCTCGCCGAAGCATCAACAAAGAGCCAAGATCGCCTTCGCGCCACCGCCGGGCGATGCTGGGCCCGTTGGAGTCACACGAGCGGAAATCCCTGCATCTTCATGGCGCTACATATAAGCACGCGTTCGCAATCCTCCATGTCCCCTTTCCGATTCGGGTACCTCGATGTCATCGCTGTCATTATCCCCGCCGGGCAGTAGCTTGGCGCAACGCCTTGCGGCCGGGCGTTTTGTCATCACGACGGAGATCGTGCCGCCGGTGTCCTGTAGTCCCGATGACCTTACCGCCAAGGCGGTGCCGCTCCGCGGACTTGCGGATGCCGTCAATGTCACCGACGGCGCCGGCGCCCACGCTCACATGAGCGCGACAGCCGCGGCGGCCCTGCTCGCCGGCATTGGGATCGAGCCGATCTTGCAGCTCACTTGCCGCGACCGCAACCGCATCGCGCTG
>JASHYD010001451.1 GCA_030043175.1 Xanthobacteraceae bacterium
CCCGCCGCAATCCGAACAAGTCCACCTATGAGGAGAGAGCTGCGGATCGTTTGCACCGAACGCGCGCGGTGCCTCTCTAGGTCTCAGCTAGCCCGCCCTACGGGAGGTCGGCCACCGGAGTGTTATGTTCTCCTCGCCTTCGCTGCGCGCGGGCAGGTAGCCCCAGCAGGCTTATGAAGGCTTGCTCGTCACGCCGATGTACATACTCCGTCCGGCTACCCTGTCGGAAGGATCATTTCGCACACGAGACCTTCAGCGCGCCAATCGAGCCGCACGTCGCCCCCCACATGGGCTTTTATCATCGCCTCCATCACGTGGGCGCCAAAGCCCTTGCGCGTCGGCGGATTGACAGGCGGGCCTCCGACCTCAGTCCAGCGGACAACGAGCTGCCCGTCTGCAGCACGCGACCACTCGACACGAACCCGGCCTTCAGCCACGGATAGAGCACCGTACTTTGTCGCGTTGGTTGCCAACTCGTGCAAGGCCACAGCTATCGCCTGTCCCAATTCCGGCTTCAGCACGACGGTTGGTCCGTCGATCTGCGTGCGCATCTCCCCGTCTCGGGAATAAGGCGACAACTCTTGCTTGACCAGACTGCTTAGCTCGGCTCCTGTCCAGCGTGACTGGACGAACAGCGAATGGACATTTGCAAGCGCCCTGATGCGTCCCCCGATTGCTTCCTTAAGACCGTCGGGTGTGTCGGAATTTGAGAGGCGCACCATCGCTTCCACATTTGCCAACAGATTTTTGGCTCGGTGTTCGGCCTCGCGAGCGAGCATAGAAATTTGCGCCTCACTTCGCTTGCGGTCAGTATTGTCATGGCAAATCCCCGAAGCGTCGACGAAAAGCCAGCCGATCCCCACATGAGGACCTGGAAGGTCACAAAGGCCGGCAAAGCCGCGGAGCGCGCTGGATCACGCGCTGGAAGCCGCCGGTCGGCCTTGAGTCCTCCGAGCCGTCGGTGACGAGGTCTCCAGCTCGGATTCCAGGTAGGTCGCGAGATTGCGGCGCAACTTGTCGATGTCAACGTTGCTGGCCCGCATCACTGCGGCGGCATCCTGATCGTCAACCAGCGCCAGCAGCAGGTGCTCCACCGCGACGTATTCGTAGTGCTGCCGGCTGGCGAGCGCAAGGGCTCGGCGGAGCGATTGCTCTAGACCGCGAGAGAAGGCGGGTCGTTGAAGGTTCAGCGAAGAACCGCTCGCAATCCGTTAGGCTATATGGTGAATTGATATCCACCTATCGACAATCTCAAATGACGGATCTGCCGTCAACAATAAATTTATAACCAATTTGTTAGTTGAAGGAAATCGGCGTTTACCAGCCACTTCTAAGATATTGTACGTATCAGAATTGTTGACAACACTCTGCATCTAACAAATGTGAGATTGCAAAATCACATTATAAGTTCACCATTTTCAATAATCACACGACCTAAATTCTTGAGTCAAATGAATCGGATAGGCGGCTCCGGCGTTAGGTGATTCGCGTCACGCGGAAATCGAGGCCTAGGAAAACATGCAAACACGGGCCGTGCCATAGTGGGCCGCGCTTTGCCAGTCGCACCAATCGCAGTTTATTGCATCTGGAACCGCGAGAATTGGTCCTGGGAACGTTCACGACCCCGACCGAACAACGTACCCTGGGCCTTCTTACGACGTTTCGGGTCGCAAGAGGCGGGCTGGGGCAACGCTTGGCTGATCGGGGAGGCAACTGCCAAGATCGGCGAGGTCCCCGTCAAGACCCAGGATCGCGAACCAGCGCACGTTAACAAAGTTTAACCCTCCAAGACGACTTATGGCTGTACAATTGTACCTTAGGGGATCTAGCATTGTCAAGCTGCCCTTTGGGGATAAGCCGATATCGCCCACTCGAATGGGTAGCGAAGTTGCCATCGGCAAGCATTTTCACTCTCACTGACCGTTTTTTCAGGCGGTCTTTTTAGCTTGTAATTCGCCCGACCTTTCGAAGGTCAACTACTCCTTTGTACTCGGCATCCCACATGCCGAGGATCGGATTTCGACGATCGGAATGATCTAGCTGAACCTCCATAGGACGTGACGAAGCCACGATACGAACGACAGCTTAGTTCGGAGGAGAATGCAATGAGAATCCACTCGCTCTTGATTGCCTCAGCCATCACGACTGTATTGGCCTTGCCCGCGATGGCACAACAGTCAACCACCACGCACCGCTACGTAATCTTTTTCAAATATACGGACCAAGCGATCAAAGCGATGACAGACAACCCGCAGGACCGCGCGGCCGCCGCCTCGAAGCCGGCCGAGGCATTCGGTGGAAAATTTGAAGCTCTTTATTACTTCCCGATGGGAGGTGAATTCGACGGAACGGCCATCCACCAAGCACCGGCGATTCGGCTGTAGAGGCGCTTCAAATGGCAACTCGTACCACGGGGGCTTTCGTAAAAGGGGTGTGGTTCCTGTCATGACGAGCGAGGAATTCAAAACGCTAATGGAAGCGACGAAGCGAGGGGCCGCAAGCTACGCGCCACCTGGCCGTTGACCAATCACCGATAGTAATCGTGAGCAGAGGGAGGAACCATCATGAAAATCCGACCTGTCTTAATTACGGCCGCAATACTTTGCCTGGTGGCAAGCCATGGACTAGCCCAAGAGAAACAGCACGTTTCCTTCAAGGCTCCCGCCGAAAACAGCAAATACACGCAACAACTACTTATTGATGTGGGAGACGTGCCTAACCACATCGTGCGGACTTTCGAGATTCGCTTCACATATCCGAACGACCCACCCGTCATCAATGGGCTTAAGCTCGTCGAGGCGTGGGCCCGTGGCATTACCGACTACATCGATGGCAACGGAAGCGGCACGCTATATAACGTGTTTGTCATGGAGAACGGCGATAGGTTCTTTGCCCGAGTCACTGGCGTTACGCAGCGAACCGGAGATAAGCTCTTTGCCCCACAAGTCGGATTCATCACTGGTGGCACGGGAAAGCTCGCTGCAATACAGGGGATTCTACGAGCATCCACCAACTTTGATTATAAAACAGGGTTCAACGAAACCCAAATCGACATCGACTATTCGATCGGCAAGTGAAGTGGCGCAAAGCTGTGTTGTTGCGGCGCTGGGCGCGGCTGAAACTTCCTAATCCATAATCTATTGAATCGGAGAAAGTAATCATGAAAAGGCTTGCTGTTATCCTTCTCGCTTCCGCCGGTATCGCAAGTCCTGTTCTTGCGGATGAGATGTTGAAATTCCGTGCAACATCCCATGTTACGGTCTCGAAGACCCTACCTGCCCCAGATGCTCCGGGACACACCTTGAACATTGGCACTTACGAGGGA
>JASHYD010001452.1 GCA_030043175.1 Xanthobacteraceae bacterium
AGGTGTCGGGATTGGCGTCGCGCGCACGTTGTAGGAATGGCGCGTAGTCCGGATTTGCGAGCGGGATGCGCATCGATTCCACGATTTGGGCTCCGCCCTTGACGGCGTGATCCTTAAACACAGCTTCGGACTCAAGGCCCGGCGCCCAGTCGTTGACGATGGTGACGATCTTCTTTGCCCCGTTCCGTACCACCCAGTCCGCAATCACCGCCGAGGATTGTCCCAACGTGAAGCCGGTCCGCACCATGTAGGGCGAACGTTCCACCGTGAGCGACGCACCGGAAAGCATGACGACGGTGGCGATCTTGGCCTCCGCCGTGAGAGGCGCGATGGCGAGCGAAGACGGCGTTATGCCGCCCCCGATGATCGCAACCTTCTCCCTGACGATCAACTGCTGGGCCATCCGCTTGGCAACCTCCGGCTGGGTGGCGTCATCCTTGACGACGAGCTCGATCTTCTTGCCGGCAACGCGGTCGCCGTGCTGCTTCATGTAGAGGCGAGCGCCGTTGACAATAGCTTCGCCGGTCGTATTGAAGGCGCCGGTCATCGACTGGATCAGTCCGACCTTAACGGTCTGCTGGGCGGCGACGTCGCCCGAAAGCATGACGGCCGCAATTCCAGCCGCGCTCGCAATGCTGATGAATCTTTGCGACATGGGTTTCCTCCGTGGTTCAACCGATCCACGCCCTGCCCGTCGCGGCGTGGCCGCTGGCGGCGAGCACGCCAAGTGCGCGCGGGTGGTCTTCGGAAATGATTCGCTTGCCGTCGAACGCGGTGGCGAAGGCTATCAACGGCGGCGTCTGTCAACGTTGATAAATTTTCGCGGTTTCCGGAGTTCGTCTCGCATGTCATTCGCACAGCGAGTTGCTCAAATGCGCAATTCTAAGCCGCTATCGTGAAATCGAGTGTGAGGGATCTCACACTCTTTGTATTTGTGATATTGCACTTGGCCGGCTGGTCGCCCATACACTACGTTAACCAACGGGCCGCTAGACTAGCGACGCGGATCAAACTGCGACGCTCATTACGCAAGCCTCGAATTTGTGCGGCAGCTGATGGCGTAAATCTTAGCGGCATCGCGGGTCTTCTCACGCTGGGCGTTCTCAGTCACCAGGGCAGCACCCGCCCGAAGATCCGGCCGTCAAAAACAAAAGGCTCCGTTCGCAGCGCGTGCACGTATCCCGGCAGAACATCGCTCGGCAAGCTCCCTCCGTGCATCGGGTGGACCCACTGGGGATCGAGCGTCGCCAAGTAATCCACGACCCGGAGCACCGGCTTCTCGCCAGCGAATAGGCCGGCGGCGCGATACCACTGACACATGTCCTTGCCCAGATTCTCGTGAACGACGGGTGGCTGCTCCCCCGGCTGGATGAACAGATCGGATGGGAAGAGACTCCGCGTCGTCTCGTCGAACGCCATCATCGAATCCCAGTGGTGCACATGCGGCGTCTCCATGAAGCGCAGCCTGTGCTTCCCGAGATCGACAACGTCTCCGTCCTGGACCCCTTTCACCGGACCAGCGTAGTCCCATTGGAGCAAGTTGATCCGTGCGCCCGCGGCGCTGCACATGAGCACCGCCTGCTTCGCTTCGGCGACGAAGCGGCCCATCCCGCCACATTCGTCGGCCTCGAAGTGGGGGACGATGACGTACGCCAGTCGCGACGGGTCGAGTACCTGGGACACGGCGTCCCGCACCTCCTCGTACATCGGGTACATGCCGGTGTGAACGAGTGCAGGCCGCTCGTCGTCGATCACGAACTGATTGAAGCTGATGCGCTTCTCCGGCGTGAAGACGCTGATCCGGTAAATGCCGTCTCCAACCTGGTCTATTCGCGCCATCGCGCAGTCTCCTTCCACGTCGGGGCGCCGGGTGTGACGAGAATGATCCCAGTACTTCGGCTCGCCGATGGTCATCGGCATCATCGGCTTGATAGCACGAAACCTCGGCACCAACCACGCTGCCCGGTCGGCCGCCCAGGTCTCACGCCCGAGAATGCGAGAATGATCGCTGCGCGAGCTTCACAAGTCTGCGCTGCCCGAAATCTGAATTGACTCCGCACATCGCCAGCGGATCAACCTACCTGATGTCGGCTTATGGCCCTTGACGCTGCGCCGCTCGATGGCGTCAACACGGCAGCTATTGAAGATGCTGCGGACCAGATGTGAACAATGGCACCGCGGCCTGGCATGGCCGCGCCATTAGTCCAGAATGCCGTCAGGACGACCGACTAGAACCCGGCCAGGAGCCGGTAGGAGCCCCGCCCGCGCTTTTTCCCCGCCGACGGCCACTTACTCACCCGACAGGCTCGACGCGCTCTACGGCCCTCTTGCGCATCCATCTTGAGCCTCCGGTGTCGTCAATTGACCACGTGTCGTCCGCGCAGCTGCCAAGAGCAAGAGCACCGGCAGGGTCAAGGAGCAGCGCGACAACGAGGATGAGATACCGGAGGACGTCAGCCAGAACGTCAGCTCCTGCAGGAACACCAGACGCGGTGCCGGTCTCCTTTTGCCTTGCTACTGCAACGGGTCCGCAGGGGCTTGAGCTGCGGTGCTTACAAGAGCTCCTATGTGATCCATGGTCACCGGATCGGGACCTCGTCCCTCCGCAAAGGCGCGTTCCTGCGTGCGCCGCCCGTGCAGGAACCCCGGTAGCCCATAATTCCCCTCGATGCAGCGCGGCTCGTAGTAGATTCTGTTCTCGCGATCGTTCTGCTTGGTGAACTCTTGCTTCACAGTCCAGGGCCGCGTCCACACTGTCGGATCTTCAAGGGTCACGACATATTCCAGCGTGGTCGAGCCGGTCCGCGTCCAGCGCTCGATGAGATGTAAGTTCTCGCGCGAGCCCTGAAAATCAGTTTTCGGGCTGAAGTTCGTCACGTCAATGACGAGCGTATCGCCCTCCCAATGGCCACGCGAGTCGCCGTACCACTGGCGGATATTGGAAGGCATATGTCGACTTCCGTTCATTATGATGTTGCGTTGCCATCCCTCCCCCTGGCCTACGTCATAGAATATCGAAATGCCGCCCGGGGTCTGTACGATCCGCCGGAAGCTGCCGCCGAACGCGCTTCCAAATTCGGGCAGCTCGCCGGTCAGGCAGCGGTCCGCGAGCGATCCGTCCTCCGGACCGTCGTGACGATTGATGCGTCCGAAGTTGATCGCGTTGTAGCGCGGTGGGGGTTCCGAGAG
>JASHYD010001453.1 GCA_030043175.1 Xanthobacteraceae bacterium
CAGGAGATGTTCGGCGGTCGACTCGGGCGCGATGATTACGACATCCATGTGCGCGTCTACGGTCGCGACGGAGTGATGGGCAAGCTGGAGCCGGAAGCCGCGCGCATGGGACACGAGGTGGCCCTGCTCTTCACCATCACGACCGCCGAGGAATCGACTACCGACGCGATCACGAAGACCTTCGCGCATTTCGCCCTGCATTACCCGATTCCGGAATGGCGCGGGTTGATCAGCGGCATCGCGTTTCCGATGGCCCCGGCCTACGCCAATCGCGGGCCCGTCTATCGCTTCAATCTCAATCACATCGTGACGCCGGATGATCCGATGGAGATGTTCCGCACCGAGTTCCTGGAGGTCTGAAAATGACGATGCTTGGGGACCTCGCGAAGCTGATCCGCTCGAAGAACGCCGGCCCGTTCACGCTGACCTTCGACGTGATGTTCGACGACGACGTCACCTACCGGCGCGTCTTGAAGTCGCGCGTGCTGACCAAAGAGCGGTTCGCGCAGATGTACAAAGTGCCCGAGGAGGACGTGCTGTTCTTCGAGCATGACGCCGCAAAGGCGATCAAGATCTCCATCCCACGGCCCTACGTCCAGGGCGCGCGCGACGACGGCGACGCCTATGGCGGACAGCAGCACGCGCCGCTGGTCGAGCTCGAGATACCAGACTAGCGCGTGATCGCCAAAAGCGGGGATCGGTTTCCGGAAAAGATCATGCCGAAGCGCCGGAGCGGGATGACGATTCGAAGAAAAGTCATCCCGCTCTGGTCGCGCACAAAGCGATACCCGGCAGGACAATTCGCCGTCTGACAACGCTGTGCCGCGAGGCTATACTGACTGCCTTGGACAACGCCGCACCGCAAAACGCGTCGAGGGCAACCAGCGAAGCAAGGCGGCGAGACGAACACGACTTCCAATGGTTGGCGTGGCACAAGCCCCGACCCCGAATTTCTCCCGAACTGGCCCGCCGTTTCGACAGCGAGCGCAACATATTGGCGCAGCGGGTAGCCCGTTGCGGCTCGAACCGCCCGCAAATCCAAGGCTCTCGTACAACCGATGAAACCACACCTGCACCGCCACTGGGCGGGCGCCCCGGCGCGCCCTCCGGCGCTGGCGCGGCGCAACGAGTGGTCCCGACCCTCAGGCTTGTGCCGGAAGACCGAGAGCCGGGACCGACGCACGACGCATCCCGAATGACGCCGGACGCAGTCGCTGATTAACACATATTAACAGTTGACGACATATTAATCCGTCGATGCCGGAAGCCGAACAGCTGGGGAATTTCCCAGCTCCTCAGGCCCGCTCAATCAGCTGTGTCCCACCAAACCCAGCGTCAGACAGGCCGTTTATCGCATCAAAGACGGTCCGGCCCGCGCGTGTGATGACCCTCCTCGCCACCCGTCCCCCGCATTCGGCCGCCGGCTCTGGTCTGCCGATGGGGACCCCGGTTATTCGGACCCCTGCGGGTGAACGACGACGGCGGATTGTTGCATATTTTGGCTATCGGATGCATCATTTGACAATGCACGTTTGCCGCAGGAGGGCGGGGGGAGAGCGGCGATGCCTGTCACAGTTACCCATGACATCTACGGTCGTCGCCTTTGTATCGAATGCCGCGAGCCGGGCACATACGCGCGTGGCCTTTGCGCAAAATGCTACAATCGGGACCGTCAGCGCCGTCACCCGGTGGTTTGCACCTGCGCAAACTGTGGCGTGTCGTTTCAATCATCACGAAGTGACGCGCTCTATTGCTCATCGTCTTGCCGACTGCGCGCACGCCACGCCGCTCAGTTTTCGAAAGAAGGTCCGTGATGCGGTGAATTTGAACCAAAGGTGGGATGCCGATCGCGCGTGAGCGCCATGAACTTGCACGCGAGCAGGATTCCGATTGGCGAGTCGGTCAACTTGCGGCGCGGGCATAAGGATCAATTGCGAATGCTTTTTTCTGGATTCGGCAAGTCTTTCGAGAAGATGGAGCGGGGCCTCGGCATCTTCAATCTTCGCAAATCCAATGATGCCGTAGAAACCTTCCAACCAAGCATGGGGCAGGCAGAAACATTCCCGCGAGCCTATGAATTTGGAGAGCTCCCACAACATCCGAGTGCCGATTCCTCGTCTTTGATAAGACTGTGCGATCTACATTCCTCTTAGGACCAGCACGCCGCTTTCTTCCGAAAGGCGTATCGCTCCGACAATCTTGCGCCTGCACGTCCGCAAAATCGGCCGCCGTCTCGCGGAGGATCGTAATGCTCTCGATCACTTTAGGCTTTGGAACATAGAAGTTTTGGGGGTGGATGCTATCGGATCGAACTATCAGGAACCACATTGCAAATCAGCGAGGCCAAAGTGGTGGGCGATTTCTTGAGCTTTGCCGTCGCGTTGGTAACGGTAGAGCCACGATTTCGCGCCTGCGCCGGTCACCTGCAAATATAGCCGGCGCCATCCGGATACATGCCTGGGCCTAGGGACCGCGAGACCTTCAATGCGGCGAGCTTGCCAACTGTTTGCGCCATTTCCTACTCTCCCGGGCGCCGGTCGTAGGTAGGGTCGTGGGCAGGCTCCATCCAACTGTCCGCCGGGGTTTGTTACCCACCTCTCTACCCACGGCGTACCCACGGTTTACTGCGCACCCCCGCGACCACGCAAGCGCACCTGAGAGGAGATAAATCCTTGAGTAACAGTGCTTTACAAGCCAGCGGCGCAGATACGCGCGCAGTAGCGGACTTCCCCGAAGGCGGTTATCACTTCATTCCAGGCGGATTTCAATTTTCCGGCGGCGTCGCGGCCGCCGCTGGCTATGAGATCAGGCGTTATCGCTTGCGAGCGCCCGCTCCGCTCGCTGACGGGTTTGCTCGGATCGAGGCCATCATCAAGGCGGCCGGCCGGCCGCT
>JASHYD010001454.1 GCA_030043175.1 Xanthobacteraceae bacterium
ATCTGATTCGGATGAACCTGATAGCGCTGCGCCAGATCGGCCACTGTCGCTTGTTCCCGAAGTGCCTCTAACGCGATCTTCGCTTTCAGCGCCGCGTCCATCTTCCGTCTCGTCTTCTTCGTCATCTTTCCGCTCCGTCTCCTGTGACGGAACGGTCGCAAATCCAATTAGTCAACTGGTCCAAAATTCGGGGTCCACTTCGGTCGGTGGTGGCTACCACGAATGTCGATAATTCCGACTCAGCCGACCATGCCGAGCGGCGGAAATGCGTCGCCCGAGCGCTTGAGCGCCATCTGGGCGATCCGGCAATCCTCTTGCATGCGGTGGATCAGATCATCGATGGTGTCGAACGTAAATTCCGGCCGGATCCGCGCGATCACCGCCACGTCGAGGGTGCGGCCGTAGAGATCGCCGGCGAAATCGATCAGAAAGACTTCAAGCAGCACCACCCCGGTGTCGAACATCGGCCGCCGGCCGAAATTCGCTACGCCATCAAAGCGCCTGCCGTCGACCTCGACCCGCACCGCATAGACGCCGTGACGGAGGCCGCAGCCCGGATCGAGCCGCAGGTTGGCGGTCGGGAACCCGAGCTCGCGTCCGCGGCGGTCGCCATGGATCACCTTGCCGGTGACGAACCAGGGATAGCCCAACAGCTCCGCCGCCTCGTCGGCGTTCCCCGCCACGAGCGCATCGCGCACGGCGCCGGACGAAATGCGGCGGCCGTCGTCGCGCAGGGCCGGCACAATGTCGACGTGGAAGCCACGCAGCTCGCCCTCTTGCTTAAGGTAGGCCGCCGTGCCCGAGCGCGCCCTGCCGAAATGGAAATCGAAACCGACGGCGGCGCCGGCGATGGCGAGCCGGTCGATGAGCACCTGTTTGATGAATTGAGAGGGTTCCAGAGCCGCAAGTGCGGCGTCAAACTTCATCACGACCGCGCCGTCGAGTTCTGTCGCGGCCAGCAGCCGCAGCTTGGCGGTCTCATCGGCCAGGCGAAACAGCGGCTCGTCCGGATTGAAGTAGGCCCGCGGATGGGGCTCAAAGGTCAGCGCTGCGGCCGGGCGTAGAAGCGAGCGTGCGCGGGTTACTGCCGTTTCAATCACGGCTCGATGCCCACGGTGCACGCCCTCGAAATTGCCGATGGCGAGGAAGGCGCCGCGCAGCTCCCCCGCATGGGGCAGCGTATCGAGCGCGTCATGAATTGCGATGAAGCGTCGCGGCGGAGGATCGGCTGACGTCAATGACAATGGCCCGGTTGCTTTTTTAACAAACGCCCGGACCGTGACCATCGTGGTCCGCGCAAGTCAAGTACCTCGGCGGGCCGGACGCCCGCGGTCGCGGCTCATCACCATGACAGGCGTGCCGTTACCGATCGCGGGGTTACGCCGGCCGCGGCGAACATCGCGCCGAGCGCCGCATCGAGCGCCTCCTTTGGCAGGCTTTCGCTCTGTCCAAGCTCCTTGGCGTGAATCCCGCCGGATACGAACAGCCCGTCTATCCCTAGGGCCTGCGCCCCCGTCATGTCGGTCCGCAACGAATCGCCGATCGCGAGCGTGCGGCTGGGCGCGGCGACGCCGCCGCGCACGCCGGCAGCTTTCGCAAGCGCGGCGTCGTAAATCGGCCGGTGGGGTTTTCCCGTGTAGAGCACCTTGCCCCCCATGGCGTCGTAGAGGTCGGCAATTGCTCCCGCGCAATAGACGCGCTCGTCGCCGCGCTCGACCACAATGTCCGGATTCGCGCACACCATGAACAGGCCGCGAGCGCGCATCCTCGCCATGATGTCGCGATAATCGTCAGGCGTTTCCGTCGTGTCGTCGAAGAGACCCGAGCACACCACATAGTCGGCCGCCTCGATGGACGTGAAGCGGACACCGAGCCCATCGAAAATCGAAATGTCGCGCTGCGGCCCGATGTGGAATACGGCGCCGCCGTCGCGGCCGGCGACGACATCGCGGGTGAGGTCGCCTGATGTCATCACGTCGTCATAGGCATCGGGGGGAACGCCGAGCCGACCGAGGTGGCGGACCACCCACCGTGATGGCCGCGGAGCGTTGGTGATAAGCACCACGGTTCCGCCGTCGGCGCGATATCGACTGAGGGCGTCGCAGGCTTGCACATGAGCCGCGATCCCGTCATGAACCACCCCCCACACATCGCACAGGACCACGTCGTAGCGTGGCGCGACTGTGGAGAAGCGATCGACGAGATCGAAGGACATGCCAGATGACATCGGTGACAGAGATCAGTTGGCACATAGATGCCGTCCGCCTTCGTTGGAAGTCAATCCGGACCTCCGTCGAGCGACCCGTGTCATCTCTGGTCATCCAGTTGACGGCTTAATATCGACGCGCCATGGTGGAAGTCGGGTTGGGTGATCTGCACCCAGAAAATGATAGAAAGGGCCGTCGGGGACACCCTCACGGGCGCTAGATTAGGTTCGAGGTTGCCGCGGACTCCTCCTCTCCCCTTGTGGGAGGGTCGGGGGTGGGGTCGGGAGATGTAGCACTTTGGTGCCCCCACGGCACGACCCCACTCAGCCCTGTCCCCACAAGAGGGGCGGGGATCCATACGGCTACCGTTCGTTTGACCGCAGCGCCTTAGTGCCTGTCCGAGCGAGCGGTTGCGCATGATGGATGCATTCTTTGCTGCGCGGAAGCCGCGATCGGGTTTCGCCGCGGCTCTCCTTACCTCGATTGGGGAGCGGCCGTGGGCGGGCTTCTGGCTACTCGCGGCGACCCATGCCGCCATCTGGACGATCCTGCCCTTCGCCTTCTATGCCAACCTGCCGCTCGACATCATCGAGGCGCTCACCTACGGACGCGAGTGGCAACTCGGCTATGACAAATTGCCGCCTTTGCCCTGGTGGCTCGTTGAGATCGC
>JASHYD010001455.1 GCA_030043175.1 Xanthobacteraceae bacterium
CAGTAGAAACCGCGCGCATTGCCTTCGCGCTCCCGGCACACGATGGCGCCGCGGTGGCGACATGAGTTGATGAGGCCGTGCACCTCGCCGTTGCGGTCGCGGCAAAAGATCACCGGTCGGCCGGCGACGGAACGCGTCTTGTAGTCGCCCGGATTGCGCACCTCCGAGGCGTGCCCGAGGTAGATCCAACAGCGATCGAATACCGCCCGCTGCTCGCGTTGGAAAATCTCCCGCGATACGAACACCTCGCGATTGACCGCAAACGAGAGGTTCTCGCGGCTCTCGCGCACCAGCGGCCGGCCGTTGCGGCTTGCGCTGCCGGGATGCAGATCGTTCATTGCGACATTCCTCTGACCGGCCGGATCATACAACAAGCTGCGGGCGAGTAGGGAATATCGTGCTGAGCGCGCATTCCTCCCCCGGAGCGTCAGAGAGGCTCGACCACAGGCGTCGCGGTACGCGGCAGCAGCCTGCTCAGCGGCAAAATTGTCTGAATGCAACCGGAACGCAGTAAGGCTCGCGATCCCAAGGATTTCCCGATATCCGGTGGTCGGCAACCGGAAATAGTTGGGTTATTCCGCGCAGCCTGCAGGTCACCGTGTTCGAACGATCTTAGCTCGTGCCTACATCGGGGCACGATCCGGCAGAGTGGGCTCACGGCGCCGGCGAACATTGCACAAATCTCGGCCGTTAGCCGAATGCGATCGCCATCGGGCGTACCCAGCGCCGCTGCTGCGACAAAGCGAATTATTCCGCCGCCGACCGATAGGCTCTTGTCGCGGGACAGGGCCGCATGGCCGCAACGGGTCGGGCGCTCCGAATGCCATCGAAAGGTTGGGTGCGCTTTTAAGTGAGGCGGTGGAGATGTGATGAGTGCGGGACGTCGCGGGATTGCGACATCAACGGGGCTCGGAATACCGAAATAGCCTGGGTGGACCGTCGCCGCCCGGGGTAGCGGAATCCCCGCCCGTCAGGGCGGCAAAGACGTTAAAGCCCCACTTGATGCTGCAATCCCACCTCGCGTCCCTCTCGCGCCGATGCGCGGATGGCGAGCGCGACTTCGAGCGTAGCTTTGCCCCAGCGGCCGTCGTGCAGCGGCCTGCGGCCGGTGCGGATGGCGGTGGCGAGATCATCGAGGACATTGCCGCGCCCGGCAAAGCGCGGGCCTTCCGGCAGTGCGATCTCGCGCCGGCCGTCCTCGCCATAGAGCAGCACGCCGCCGGCGTAGCCGCGCAGCTCGCCGCGCGCGCAGGTCGCGACGGTGAGGCCGAAATGCGGCTGATGCAGCGGCTCGCCGCCGTCGGCGGCTCCATAGGCATAGGTGGCGGTGCGCAATTCGATCTCGCTGCGGGTGCGCGCCGCCAGAGCGCGGCGCGCTGCGCTGTGGGCCGGCTCCTTGGCGCTGCCGCGTTCGGAAATCCAGCCGTGCAATTCGTCGCTGTCAAAGAAATCATAGCCGCTATAGACCAGGGACGCCGCGGTGCCGTCCTCAAAGGCGAGGAACGCGACCGCGTGTCCTTCGGTGGGCCGCGCCGGATCAAGCCCGCCGGCTTGGGCGCGCACGCTTTTGACCAGGCCTCCGCCGAGCAGTCGCACGATGTCGATCTGATGCGGCACCTGGTTAAACAGGATGCCGCCGCCCTGCGCGGTGTCGAGCTCCTCGGGGCGCCGTGGCCGATAGAGATAATTGGTGTAATTCCACGATGCGATCATGCCGAGGGGGCCAAGCTCTCCCGCCGCGATGATCGCGCGCATGGCGCGGATCGCCGGATCGAAAGCGTGGGTATGGCCGACGACGAGGTGAACGCGCGCCTTGTCGACCGCCGCGCTGATGGCGTCGCACTCGGCGAGTGTGAGAGCCATCGGCTTTTCCAGGATGATGTGCTTGCCGGCGGCAGCGGCGAAACCGGCGTGCTGGGCATGAAACTGGTGAGGCGTTGCGATGTAGACGGCGTCGACGGCCGGGTCGTCGCATAGTCCGCGAATGTCCGAATGAAGGTTGGCCTTGAAATCCCGCACGAATGCTTGCCCGGGGCGGAGCGCGGGCTCCGCCGCAGCGGCAATGCGGAAGCCCGGATGGCGCGCCGCGGCCCGCACCATGACCGCCCCCGCCATACCGAGGCCGGCGATGCCGAGGCCGATCGGCTTGTGGTCGGTCATCAATCACCCCCCGGCTTGCCCGCCGCCGCCGTGATCGCCGCCCACACGCGCGCGGGCGTGGCCGGCATGTCCATATGCGCGATGCCGCGCACCGACAGGGCGTCGACCACCGCGTTCATGATGGCCGCCAGCGCCGGCGTGATGCCGGCCTCGCCGCCCCCTTTGACCCGCAGCGGATTGCTCGTGGTCGGATCCTCGGCAAGATCGACCCGGAAGCTCGGCGCCAGGTCGGCGCGCGGCATGGCGTAATCCATGAAGCTGCCGGTCAGCACCTGTCCTGACGCCGGATCATGAGCGAAGCATTCCGACAGCGCTTGCCCCGCACCCTGGACGATGCCGCCATGAACCTGGCCATGCAGGATCAGCGGATTGATCGCCTGACCACAATCATCTACCGACGCGTAGCGCGTGAGCGCCACTGCCCCGGTCTCAGGATCGATCTCGACCTCGCAGACGCCGGCGCCGGTCGGATAGGCCGGCATGCGGCCGGTGAAACGCGCCTCGCAGGTCAAGGGCGCGCGCAGCTCCGGCGGCAGTGCCGTCTCCGTCGTGACGGCCTTGGCGACATCGAAGATATCGAGCCGGCGATTCGATCGTGGCGATTCGAAGAAAGCGCCATCGAAGCTCACGTCGCTTGCCGCGCAGTCAGCGAGCGCCGCGAAAACCCGGCGAGCCTGTTCGACGATCCGTCCCGACGTTTCGACCAGCAGGGCGCCGGCGAGCCGCATGGAACGATCCGAATGCGTGCCTCCGCCGGCCGGCACGACGGCGGTGTCGCCGGTCACGAGCTTCACCTCCTCAGGGCTGATGCCGAGCCGGTCGGCAAGCACCTGCGCGAAGGTCGTCTCATGCCCCTGTCCGCTCGATTGCGTGCCGGCGACCGCCTCGACTTCGCGGGTCTCGCGCACCGTCACCCGCACATACTCGCTCGGCATTCCGACCGGACACTCGATATAGTTCGCCAAGCCGATGCCAGCGAGCTTGCCGCGCGTTCTCGCCTCGCGGCGGCGGGCAGCAAAGCCGTCCCAATCGGCGAGTTTCATCACCGCATCCATGTTGGCGCGAAAATCTCCGCTGTCGTACATGAGTCCGGTCGCCGACGTGTAGGGAAGCTGTGCGCGGCGGATCAGATTGCGCCGTCGCAGCACCATGCGGTCCATGCCGAGCCGGAGCGCCGCGATATCGAGGAGCCGCTCGATCGCGAAAGTGGCCTCCGGGCGTCCGGCGCCGCGAAACGGCGCGGTCGGTACCGTGTTGGTGAGCGCGCCGCGGATCGCGACGGTCGCCACCGGAATATCGTAGACGGTCGGGGTGATCCGATAGGCGTTGGACAACGGGACATAGGTCACCGGATGGGCGCCGATATTTCCCGTCATCGTGATCGCGAGAGCGAGGATTTTACCGTCTGGCGCGAGCGCCAGGCGTCCTTCGGTGATGATATCGCGGCCCTGGTAGTCGGTAAGGAAAGCCTGCGAGCGGTCTGCCGTCCACTTCACCGGACGCCCAACCTGGCGCGCCGCCCAGGTCACCATCACCTGCTCGGGATAGACGTTGTTGAGAAGTCCGAAGGCGCCGCCCACGTCATGCGTGATGGCGTGCACGCGCTCGGATGGGAGGCCCAGGCAGGCCGCGATCGTGGTCTTGACCCGGACCGCCCCCTGGCTGCCGGTCAGGATCGTGTAGACGCCGTCCCTTTCGTCATAGGCGCCGATGGCGGCGCGCGGCTCCAGATGGGCGGATGCGATGCGCTGATTGCGGAAGGTCTGTGTGACGATGAGATGTGCCGACGCGAAGGCCGCGTCGCAGGCCGTGTGGTCGCCGAATGCCGCATCGATAGCCGAATTGCCGGGAAGCTCATCGTGCAGCTGCGGTGCGTCCGGCGCGAGCGCCGCCAGCGAATCGGTGACCGCGGGAAGTACGTTATAGTGCACGACGACGTTTTCCGCGCCATCCTGTGCGCCCGACTGCGTCCCGGCGATCACGATCGCGACCGGCTCGCCTACGTATCGCACCCGCTGCGCGGCGAGTGGCAGATGCGGTGCCTCGAACGGTGCTTGACACCCGACTCCCGCGAACGCCTTCACCTTCACGTCATAGGTGCTGGCCGGATTGGCCATGTGACCGATGCCGCGCCCGCCGGCTGCGGCGTAATCGCGGGCGGTGAAGATAGCGATGACTCCCGCGAGCCTGGCGGCGGCATCGGTATCGATCGACAGAATGCGCGCATGCGGATGGGGCGATCGAACGAAGGCCGCATAGGCTTGGTTGTCGAAGGCGAAATCGTCGGTGAAGCGCCCGCGCCCGCACACAAGCCGCAGGTCCTCGAAGCGCGGCAGCGGTCGGCCGACATATGGCTCGCGCCCTCCATTCTTGGCCATATCCGCTCCGCTGATCCGATTTCTGCCCGCTCCGTTATAGCGGCTGACTGTATTTTTGAAGCTATAAGTTTGCGCACGGTCGCGGTTATCGCGGGTTGACTTTTCCGCTGCTGGGCATCCAGTTAGGTCGGTGAACGAAACCCTGATCGCGACGGCGGCTCCGCATGACGCATGCCAACGCCCGAGGCCGGCCACCATGGCGGGTCGAAGACGAACCGCTGTTGCGCGGCCAAGGCCGGTTTGTCGACGACGCGCCGCTGCCGGGCCAGCTCTACGGCTGTTTCCTGCGGTCGACCCATGCTCACGGCAAAATCCGCAACATCGACATCGCTGCTGCCCGCGCCGCCGATGGCGTGTTGGCGGTGCTTATGGCGGCCGACATGAAAGCGGGCGGCGTCGGCCCAGTCTTGCGGCATCCCCCGGTGACCGGCCGGCGCGGTGCCGCGCTTGTCGAGCCGCCGCGGCCGGCGCTCGCGGCCGAGCGCGTCATGCATGTCGGCGAACCGCTCGCGCTCGTCGTGGCGACCTCTGCTGCGCTTGCCCAGGATGCGGCAGAACGCATCACTGTCGACTATGAGGAACTCAGGCCCGTCCTCGACGCGCGCGCCGCAATCGCGCCGGGCGCGCCGCTATTGTGGCCGCAAGCGCCCGGAAATATTGCGATCGACTGGCAGTGCCCACCATCCGCCGACGGCGCCAACGAAAAGGAGGTGGCGGGGATCATCGCGGCGGCGCCCCGCGTGGCGCGCGTATCGCAACTCAACCAGCGCATTGCCGCCGCCACCATGGAGCCGCGCGGCGGCACCGCGAGCTATGACGCCGCCACCGACAGCTACACCATGCGCGTGTGCTCCCAGAGTGCGATCGTGCTGCGTGACTCGCTCGCGGCCAGCATGAGGATCGAACCGAGCAGGCTGCGGGTCCTGACCGAGGATGTGGGCGGCGCCTTCGGGATGAAATCGCCGGTCTATCCGGAATACCCGGCGCTCCTGATCGCCGCAAAGGTGCTCGGCCGGCCGGTTCATTGGATGGCGAACCGCGCCGAATCCTTCCTGACCGACAACCAGGCCCGCGACATGTTCGCGGACGGCGAGCTCGCGCTCGACGAAGGAGGGAAATTCCTCGCCTTGCGGCTGTCATGCGTCGTCAATCTCGGTGCCTATGTGGGCTTGGTCGGGGTTCATCTTGCGACTCACAATTTTGCCCGCTGCTTGCCGGCCATGTATGCGATTCCCGCCATCGACGTGAGAGTGCGATGCGCCTTCACCAATACGGTGCCCACGGCGCCGTATCGGGGGGCGGGTCGCCCGGAAGCGAACTATCTGGTCGAACGCCTGGTGGAAGAGGCAGCGCGGATCACCGCTATTGCGCCGGACCAAATCCGCATGCGCAACCTCATTCCACCATCCGCGATGCCCTACCGTACGCCGGTTGGCACCACCTATGACAGCGGAGATTTTCCAGCCCTATTCGAAAAGGCCCTTGCGCTCGCCGCGCATGCGGATTTTCCAAACCGCCGCCGCGCGGCAGCCAAACGCGGCAAGCTGCGCGGCATCGGCATATCGTGCTTCCTTGAGCATGCGGGTGGAATACCGACCGAAGGCGCGGCTCTCGTGTTCCCGGGCGACGGCATGGTCGAACTGCAGCTCGGGTCGCAATCCACCGGCCAGGCTCATGCGAGCGTTTTTGCGCGCGTCGCAGCGCTTGCGCTCGGCATTCCGGTCGCCTGCGTGAGGATGCGTCAGGGCGACAGCGAACTGGGGGTTGCGAGTGCATCGACGGTGGCGTCGCGCTCCACCGTCACGGGCGGCACCGCGATTGTGCGCGCCGCTGAAACCGTGCTCCACAAGGGCAGGAAGCTCGCATCTGACGCACTCGAGGCCGCAGAGGCCGACCTCGTCTATGAGGCCGGCTCGTTTGTTGTAACCGGCACTGACCGGCGCATCGGCCTGTTCGATCTTGCGGTGCGCGCCAAGGATCGCCGCCAGAGCGGCGACATCGCCGAGGACCTCGACACCAAGCTGACCGCCAATACCCCGCAAACCTTTCCTAACGGCTGTCATATAGCGGAACTCGAAATCGATCCGGACACCGGTGCGACCGCGCTGGTCGGCTATACGGCGGTTGATGATTGCGGCAACGTGCTTGATCACATGGTCGTCGAGGGCCAAGTGCACGGCGCCCTCGTTCAGGGATTAGGCCAGGCTCTGCTCGAGCATATCGTCTACGACCGCGCCGGCCAGCTCCTGACGGGTTCGTTCATGGACTACGCGATGCCGCGCGCCGACGACGTTCCGCCGCTGACGGCCGCCGAGCACAGCGTGCCGGCGACCACCAACCCGCTCGGCGTCAAGGGTGTGGGAGAGGCCGGCACCACCGGAGCGCTTGCCGCTATCATGAACGCGATCGCCGACGCGTTGCCTGGCGCGGCGCATATGGACATGCCGGCGACAGCAGAAAAGATCTGGGCGGCGTGTCGCGCCCGGTGATGCGCGCTGGCGTTTCCGCCGCAACGTCGATGCCGGCCTCCTCGCTCCGGGTTCTCAAGACTGCACATGCGGTTTGACCTCGGCTTGGCGCTGGCATAAGCCAACGGCTCTCGGCGGGCGTCGCGCGTATAAGGTTGGTGCCAACACAACCTCGGGCGTTCCGATTGCAGACGCAGGTGGTACCGACTTGCCCCTCATTGCCCAAAACATCGAAGATGCGCTGACGCCCATCCGTGACGGGATCATGGTGGCGGTGCCGCGCGAAGTCGCTGGCGTGCCGATGGAGGCGACGCGGGCCCTGATCCGGCGCGGTGTGCGCAACCTGCATCTCGTGACGCTCCCGACATCGGGCCTGCAGGCCGATCTGATGATCGGCGCGGGCTGCGTTGCCGTGCTGGAAACGTCCGCGGTGAGTCTTGGTGAGTTCGGCCCGGCACCGCGCTTCACAGCCGCGGCGAAATCGGGCAGCATCCGCATCAAGGATACGACCTGCCCGGCCCTGCATGCGGCATTCCAGGCCGCCGAGAAGGGCATTCCATTCATGCCGTTGCGCGGCATCATAGGTTCCGATCTGCCGGTGCATCGACCGGACTGGCGCGTGATCGATAACCCGTTCGGGGCGAATGATCCGATCGTGGTGCTGCCGGCGATATGTCCCGATATTGCGCTGATCCACGCCCCCATGGCGGACCGCGCCGGCAATATTTGGATCGGCCGGCAACGGGAGCTTGCCACCATGGCGCATGCCGCCGCCAGGACCTTGGTGACGGTGGAAAAAATCATCGACGGCGATCTGCTCGACGACCCAATGCTGGCCGCCGGCACGCTGCCAGGCTTCTACGTGGAGGCGATCGCGGTCGCAGAAAACGGCTGCTGGCCGCTCGGTCTATCCGACCACTATGAGGCCGACCTGGCGCATCTTGGCGAATACGCTCGCCTGGCTGCGAGCGAGGACGGGTTTACGCGGTATCTCGAGCAATACGTACATCCTCGCCGCGCAGCGTGAAATAGCGGCCTTAACGGCCGTTGCCCGCGTTAGCGGGTCGCCGCAAGCTTTGCGAAGCTGTCGCCGGAAGGCGATGGTGGTTCACCATCAGTCCCCGGTATGGATTTTTATGTCATGCCAATGGCTGCTCCAGCCGAGTCAAATATCCGCGACGAAGAACTCCTCGCCGACGTGATCGCCCGCCTGATCGGCAAGGTCCGCCACATTGCGGTCGGCAATGCGTCGGCGGTCCCGGCGATGGCCGCGCTGCTGGCGCGCGCGCGGGGCGGGGACATGCCCTATGTGTCGCTGCTGCAAAGCCGCAAGCACAACTTCTTCACCGATGGCGGGCGTGAGTTGTTCGACTGCGCGGGTCAGGGCCGAGTTGACGTGTTCTTCTTGTCCGGCGGCGAGATCGACGGAGCCGGCAACGTCAACCTTGTCGGCATCGGTGACCATGAGAAACCCAGCGTGCGCTTCCGGGCTCGTTCGGATCGGCGTATCTTTATTACGTGGTGCCCAAAGTCGTGTTGTTTCGCACCGAGCATTCAAGGCGCACCTTGGTGCCCCGCGTCTCCTTCATAAGCGCAGCGGGCGGCAGTCCGCCCAATGTGTACCGACCCGGCGGGCCGGTCGCGCTGGTGACCAGTCGCTGCCTGTTCGGCTTCGATCGCCAGCGGCGGCGATTTCAGCTGGAAAGCGTGCATCCGGGGCATGGCGTTGCGGAAGTCGCCGAGCACACCGGCTTTGACTACGACCGCCCGGAAATTGTGCAAGTCACGCAGCGACCCAGCGACGAGACGCTGCGATTGCTGCGCCAAGTCGTCGCGCCCCAACTGGCCGAGATTTATCCGGGGTTTGCCGCGACGGTGTTCGGGGCCGCGACGCCTTGATCTGCGCGGACCCGGTCACGTCACTGTGAACAGTGCCGCCAAAGACTGGTCGCGAGATCGTTTTTGAGTCGTTCGAAACAAGCTATGGTCCCGGCTGATTTCGTGCGCCAGGGGCCAGGACGATAACTCGGAGCACGAACATTCTGCTAAAGCGCGTTTGATAAGGAGAACTACCGATGGCTCGTCTCAATGTGAATGGAAAGACCTACGAGGTGGATGTCGATCCCGACACGCCGCTATTGTGGGCGATCCGGGAGAACATCGGCCTGACCGGCACCAAATACGGCTGTGGTATTGCGCAGTGCGGCGCCTGCACGGTGCACATCGACGGCGTTGCGACGCGGTCCTGCTCATTCCCGGCGAGCGCCGCGGAGGGCAAAGCGATCGTCACCATCGAGGGGCTCGCTAGCAACGGCAGTCTCACAGGGGTTCAGCAGGCCTGGATCAATAACGACGTGCCGCAGTGCGGCTACTGCCAGAGCGGAATGATCATGGCGGTAACGGCCTTGCTCAAGGAAAAACCAAAGCCGACCGACGCGGACATCGATCGGACGATTACCAACATCTGTCGCTGCGGCACCTATCAACAGGTCCGTGCCGCGATCCACGAAGCCACGAATGCGTGAGGGAGGCAGCGATGAACCATATGCCGAAACCCGACCGCCGCAGCTTCCTGGTTGGATCAAGCGTCGCCGGGCTGGTGCTCGGATTCCACATCCCGTTCGCAGGCGAAGCCGAGGCGCAGGCGGCCGCACCTGAGGTCAATGCCTGGGTGGTCGTGCATCCGGACGAATCCGTGACCATCCGCGTCGCACGTTCCGAGATGGGCCAGGGCACGCTTACTGGTCTGTGCCAGATGGTTGCCGAGGAACTCGAATGCGACTGGTCGAAGGTCAAATATGAATTCCCGACCGCCGGCGAGAACGTCGCGCGCAAGCGCGTCTGGGGCGATTTCTTCACTGCCGGCAGCCGCGGCATAAGGTCGTCCGAGCAGATTGTCCGCAAAGGAGGCGCGGCGGCGCGCATGATGCTGATTGCGGCCGCCGCCAATGAATGGAAAGTGCCCCCAGCTCAATGCACGGCCGCGAACGGCATCATCAGCCACGCGCCGTCCGGGCGCCAGACGACCTTCGGCAAGGTTGCGGCCGCAGCTTCCAAGATCGAGCCGCCGACCGACATCAAGCTCAAGGCGCCGAAGGACTGGAAGATCATCGGCAAAGGTGTCAAGCGGCTCGATACGCCGGACAAGGTGATCGGCAAGGCGGTTTACGGAATCGACGTGAAGCTGCCCGGCATGCTCAGCGCGGCCATCAAGGCGGCCCCGGTGTTCGGCGCCAAATTGAAGAGCTTCGACGCCGCCAAGGTCGCCTCCATGAAGGGCGTGAAAAAGGTCGTGCAGGTCGAGGAGAATGCCGTCGCCGTCATTGCCGACACATGGTGGCACGCCAAGACCGCCCTCGAAGCCTTGCCGGTGACCTGGGAAGCGAGCCCGAACGACAAGGTCTCCAGCGCGTCGATCGCCGAGTTTTTGAAAGCTGGGCTCGGCGCCGAGCAGGCTTTTGTCGGCAACCAGGCGGGCGATGTCAAAGCGGCACTCGCCAGCGCGGCCAAGCAGGTGGAGGCCGTCTACAGCTATCCGTATCAGCACCACGCCACCATGGAGCCGCAGAACGCGACCGCGCTCTACACGAGCGAGAAATGCGAGGCTTGGTCCTCGGTGCAGGATGGCGAGCAGGGATTGGCGGCGACGTCCGAGGCGTGCGGCTTGCCGGTGACAAAGTGCGAGTTCCACAAGACATTCCTGGGCGGCGGATTCGGGCGCCGCTCGACTTCGGTGGACTATGTTCGCCAGGCCGTCCTCGTGGCCAAGGAAATGCCGGGCACGCCGGTCAAGCTCCTGTGGTCGCGCGAAGAGGATATGACCCACGGCTGGTATCACCCGATCACCCAATGCAAGATGACGGCCGGGTTCGACGACAAGATGAACCTGACCGCACTGCATGTGCGCATCTCGGGTCAATCGATCCTGGCGAGCGTCGCACCCGGGCGCATGCAGAACGGCATGGACCCGGCAACCTTCCAGGGGTTCGTCAAAGGCGGAGCCGAAACGGCGTTCGGCTATGAGGTGCCGAACCTGCTGATCGATCATGCGATGCGCAATCCGCACGTGCCGGCCGGATTCTGGCGAGGCGTCAACATCAATCAGAACGCCATCTACATCGAGAGCTTCATGGACGAGCTTGCCGCGGCAGCAGGCGTCGATCCGCTGGAGTTCCGCCGCAACCTCATGCGGCCCTATCCGAGGCACCTCGCGGTGCTCAACGCGGTCGCCGAAAGGGCCGGGTGGGGCAAGCCGGCGCCACAGGGCGTCTATCGCGGACTCGCGCAGATGATGGCGTTTGGAAGCTATGTGGCAGCCTGCGCGGAAGTTTCCGTCGATGGCAATAAGGTCAACGTTCACCGCATCGTCGGAGCGACTGATCCGGGCTACGCGGTCAACCCCGCGCAGATTGAGCGTCAGATTGCGGGCTCGTTCGTGTACGGCTTAACCGGCCTGTTCTATGGCGAATGTACCGTCAAGGACGGCGCCATCGAGCAGACGAACTTCGACAGCTATGACATGATGCGCATCGCGCAGATGCCGAAGGTGGAGACGATCGTGATGCCCTCGGGCAGTGGCGTGTGGGGCGGCGTCGGCGAGCCGACCATTTGCGTGGCGGCGCCGGCGGTCCTCAACGCCATCACGGCGGCTACGGGCAAGCGCTATCGCAGTTTCCCGCTGAAGAACCAGGGGCTGACCCTTGTTTGAACGCATGGGGGCGGCGGCCGAGCGGGCTGCCGCCCCACCCGGTGGGACGCCGGCGCGGACACCGAAGGCGCGTTACCTTGTCATGGCGGCCACGGCGGCGTGCGTCGGCATCACACCGGCTTGTGCTGCGGAAGCTCCGCCTGGCGCCGCATCGTGTAGCGGATGCCACGCGGAAAAGCCGAACGTCAACACGCCAGTGCCGCGGTTGGCCGGATATGATGCCAGCGCCATGATAGCCGCCATGCAGGCTTATCGGGGGGGGCTGCGGCCTTCCACGGTGATGGACCGCATCGCCAAGGGCTTTTCTGATGACGAGATCGAGGCGATTGCAGCTTGGTTCGCGGCGCAGCAGTGATCGCGATGGCGCCATCACCGGGCGGCGGCCGACCCGCCGTCAATTTGTCACGGCTGCCATCGCGGGTGCGAGCGTCTGGGCGGTTCCTCGCCCGCTCCTGTCCCAGGGCTCACAACCGCGCATCGTTGTGATCGGCGGCGGGTTTGCAGGGGCCACCGCTGCCCGTTTCTTGAAACGCGCTGATCCGCGGCTTGAGGTCACCCTGGTTGAGCCGAACCCGGTTTTTGCGGCGTGCCCGTTCAGCAATGAGGTGATCGCCGGGCTGCGCGACATGCGCGCACAGCTGTTCGGCTATGATCGCATCGCGGCAGCCGGCATCGCGGTCGTGCATCAGGCGGCGACCGCTGTTGACGGCCACCTTCGCAGCGTGACGCTTGGCAACGGGGCGAAGCTTTCCTACGAACGGCTGATGCTGACGCCCGGGTCCGACCTGCGCTTTGATGCCCTGCCGGGTTACGACGAGGCGGCCGCGGAACGCATGCCTCACGCCTGGAAAGCAGGCGACCAAACACTGCTGTTGCGGCGCCAGCTCGAGGCCATGGACGATGGCGGAACGGTGGTATTGGCGCTGCCGGCGCTGCCATATCGGTGTCCGCCGGCCTCCTACGAACGGGCAAGCCTGATTGCCTACTACCTCAAGACCAAGAAGCCGCGTTCGAAGCTCGTGGTGCTCGACGCCAAGGACACGTTCTCCATGCAACGTCTGTTCGAAAATGCATGGCAGGAATTCTACCCCAACCTCGAATGGGTGCCGGTATCCTCCGGCGGCAACCCCACCGGCGTCGATACCACGGCGATGACGGTTTCGTCGGATTTCGACACCTACAAGGCAGCTGTCGCAAACATCATTCCGCCGCAGAAGGCGGGCCGCATCGCGGCGTTGGCCGGGACGGCCGATCGCACCGGCTGGTGCCCGGTCGATCCAGCCACGTTCGAGTCCCACCTTGTGCCGGGGATCCATGTCCTGGGCGATGCTGCCATTGCCGGGGCGGTGCCAAAATCTGCCTTTGCGGCCAACGCCACCGCCAAGATCTGTGCTGCCGCAGTCGCCAAGCTGGTGTTCGGAGAGGCTCCGGTACGGCCGAAATTCGTCAACACCTGCTACAGCTTGGCGGCCCCCGATTACGGCTTTTCGATTGCGGGGGTCTACCAGCCGGTAAACGGCCAATGGCTCGAGGTCGAAGGGGCCGGCGGCACCAGCTCGGCGGATGCGCCACGCGCATTGCGAAGCCAGGAAGCAAAATTTGCCAATGGATGGTTCAACACGATCACGTCCGAGATTTTCGGCTGACCAAAGGTCGAGCGCAATCGGAGCGCTCATAACCTTCGCCGCGATCGCCGTGGGAATCTCCTGGGCGAATGCCGACCCGGCGCTGCGCCCCTACGTGATTGTCGGCGACGCCATCCCGGCGTCGCTCACCGGCGTGCCGGGCGATCCGGTGCGCGGAAAAGCGATTGTGGCGAGCCGGCAAACCGGGTTGTGCCTGCTATGCCATTCCGCACCGTTGCCGGAAGACAAATTCCAGGGCACCATTGGGCCCGATCTCAAAGGAATCGCCGCGCGCAGTACCGAAGGCCAGTTGAGACTGCGGATCGTCGACCCGCGTGCGTTCAACCCCGACACCATCATGCCGGCCTATTACCGTCGGGATGGACTGACCAGGGTTGCGCAGGCGTTTCGCGACAAAACCGTGCTGACGCCGGAGCAGATCGAGGATGTGGTGGCGTTCCTGACGACCTTGCGTGACTAAAGAGGATTCGATGACCAGCGAAAGCCTTTTTCCCGTCACGAGGCGAGCCGTATTGGCCACAGTTGCGGGCGCGGCGGCGGGCGGCACTCTCTTGGTTCGGCGTGCTGCGGCCACGCCCCAGATGATGAATGCCGCGATCCATAGGGTGATCGGCGAGGCGCTTGTGCGCAGGGGCAAGGTCACCCTCGACATTCCACCACTGGTCGAAAACGGCAATACCATTGCGATGTCGGTTTCGGTCGACAGCGCGATGACCGAGACCGATTACGTGAAGGCGATCCACGTCTTTAACGAGAAGAACCCGCAGCCCGACATCATCTCGGTGCATCTTGGCCCGCGCGCCGGCAAAGCCGCCTTCTCGACCCGCATCCGCCTGGCGGATTCGCAAAACGTCGTCGCCATCGCGGAGTTGAGCGACGGCTCACTGTGGTCCGACACGGTCGAGGTGATTGTCACCATCGCGGCCTGCCTGGAGTACAACTGACATGGCCCGCACCCTCATCAACGTTCCGCCCAAGGCCAAGCGTGGCCAGATCATCGAGATCAAGACGCTTATTTCGCATGTGATGGAAACCGGATATCGTCGCACCGAGACGGGCGCGCCAATTCCCCGCGATATCATTAATCTGTTCGTGTGCAGCTACAACGGGACAGAAATCTTTCGCGCCGATCTGCATCAGGCCATCGCGGCGAACCCATTCATCACCTTCTTCACCGTGGCGGCGGAGAGCGGGACCCTGGAGTTCCGGTGGACCGACGACAACGGTCAGGTCGAGACGGCGTCGAAGACCATCACGGTGGAGTAACCCATCCCCCACTCAAGGCAACGAAAGGCGGCGACCTTCGCGGCCAGCCCGGGTAAAGTTCGGCCTGGGCGTTGGCCCCAGGCTAGCCCATGTTTCCAGGTTGCAGAGCTTGCCTCGGCTAAGTCATCACGACGTCTTCGCGGATAGCTTCTGCGTCACCGGAGTGATGCGCAGGGCTTCCAGGCGGTTGCGGTTGCGGCGCAGCACCTCGAAGCGAAAACCGTGGAATGTGAAGCTTTGACCCGGTTCCGGGATCGAGCGCGCCTCGTGAATGACGAGGCCCGCGACGGTGGTCGCTTCCGCGTCCGGCAGGTTCCAGTCCATCGCGCGGTTGAGGTCGCGGATCGGAACCGCACCGTCGACGTTGACGGCTCCGTCCGGCAACGGCCGAACGCCAGGAACCTCCACGTCGTGCTCGTCGCTGATGTCGCCCACGATCTCTTCGAGAATGTCCTCCAACGTGACGATCCCCATGAATTCCCCGTACTCGTCGACCACGATGGCGAGCGGGGTGCGCCGGCGCCGAAATGCCTTGAGCTGCTCGCTGAGCGAGCGGGTTTCCGGCACGAACCAGGGCGGCCGAGCGAGCACCATGACGTCGATCTTTTTGGGATCGCCGCCGGCCTCGTGAATGCCGCGCAGAAGGTCCTTCACGTGAAGGATGCCGACGATGTTTTCGGGCGTGCCCCGCCATAGCGGAACGCGCGTCACCGGCTCCTGGAGAACGGCTTCGACCACCTTCTCCGGCGGTTCGCCGACGTCGGCGGTGATCACCTCGGTGCGGTGGATCATCACGTCCGACACGGTCAAGTCGCGAAGGTTGAGAAGTCCGCCCAACATGTCGCGGTCTTGCTTCTCAAAGCTGCCTTCCTGGTGCAACAGATCGACCGCGCCGCGCAGGCGCTCGTGGCCCGGCAGGAGCGGCTCGCCGGGGGCCACACCGGCAATCGCCAGCAGCCGCCGCACGAGCCAGTCCGCCGCGTCGAGTA
>JASHYD010001456.1 GCA_030043175.1 Xanthobacteraceae bacterium
CAGCCGCCGCCGCCGCGCTGACCGCGCCGGTGCAGTCGGGGCGCATTCGCTGGCTTCGGTCCACGTGAACGGGTTGGAATGTCGTGACAAGCGCAAACAGTGGATTCGTGCCGCGGTGAAAGATCATGCGGGGCGAACCTGGTCGCCCTTTTTCCCGGCGGATAAACATGGTTAAGAGTTGGCTGCCGGCGGGCGGCCATTTGGGATCGTCCACCTGCAGGGGACGTTGCAAGGACGCCGCCTTCTGCGCCCCTGCAACCGTGCAGCTTGAGGCGCGCCGTCGCCATCGCTAAGTTCTAAAGCGATTCCGTTTGTTCCGAGAACCGAAAGTGTTTCGCATGGCGCTGTCGAGCATGACGGGATTTGCCCGCGGCCACGGGGAATCCCGTGGATATGCATGGTCATGGGAAATCAAATCCGTCAATGCCAAGGGTCTCGACCTGCGCCTGCGACTGCCGTCCGGCTGGGACGCCATAGAGTCGCCGGTGCGGGCGAAAGCCGGCGAGTTGCTCACACGCGGCACCATCTACGCCACGCTTAGCGTCGAGTGTCATGGCAAGTCGCCGGTGGTGCGCCTCAACGAGGATGTGCTCAACGCCGTACTCGGCACGGTTAAGTCGCTGTCCGGTCGCATCGATGCGGATCGTCCGCGCCTCGATGGCATTCTCGCCGTCAAGGGTGTGATCGAGGTGGTCGATGCCGAGCAAGGCGAGGACGAGCGGCGTACGGTGGAGTCCGATGTCGTGTCGGGTTTCGGCGTGGTACTCGCGAGCCTGATCGAGAACCGGCGGCGTGAGGGTGATGCGCTCGGGCGCATCCTTTGCGGGCGTCTCGGTGAGATTGCGGTCTTGATTGATCGCGCGGAGGCTGCCGCTGCGCGCCGGCCAGAGGCCGTCAAGCAACGCATCGCCGATCAGGTCGCGGCTCTCTTGGAAGCGTCGGACCGTTTCGATGCTGACCGCCTGCACCAGGAAGCGGTTCTGATCGCTGCCAAAGCGGACGTGCGGGAGGAACTCGATCGTCTCGCGGCCCATGTGGAGCAGGCGCAAATGACAGTGACGAAAGGCGGAGCGGTCGGTCGACGGCTCGATTTCTTGTCACAGGAATTCAACCGCGAAACCAACACGCTTTGCGCAAAGTCGAACGATCTCGAACTCACCAATATCGGGCTCGAGCTGAAAGGGGTAGTCGAGCAGTTCCGTGAGCAGGTCCAGAACCTGGAATGACCAGGAGTTCAGTCATCACGATTCGGAGCAAAGCCTATACCGGATTACTGACTTCTGATGCCTGACATGGGACACAATTTGCCTGACCAGGAGACGCAGCATCGGCACGGGGGTGAAAGGGTGCGACGGCGCGGTCTCATGCTCGTCTTGTCATCGCCGTCGGGAGCGGGCAAGACAACGCTGTCGCGGATGCTGCTGGAACGCGATTCCACAATCGAGTTGTCGATCTCGGTGACGACGCGCAAGCCGCGGCCGGTCGAGATGGAGGGCCGGGACTATCACTTCATTGATGCAAGGACCTTCGACGCCATGGTGGCGCGCGGCGACCTTCTTGAATGGGCCGAGGTGTTCGGGAGCCGGTATGGCACGCCACGTCAACCGGTCGAGCGCGCCCTGGCAATGGGGCGTGACGTGCTGTTCGACATCGACTGGCAAGGCACGCAGCAACTGCGTGAAAAGGGTCGCGGCGACCTGGTGAGCGTCTTCATGCTGCCGCCGTCGATTCCGGATCTTGAAGCGCGCCTGCGCCACCGGGCCCAGGACACCGACAACGTTATCCGTGTCCGCATGTCGAAAGCCGCCAATGAGATGAGCCATTGGGCGGAATACGACTACGTGGTGATCAATCGCGATGTGTCGCGCGCCTTCGATGACCTGTGCGCGATTCTCGCCGCCGAGCGCCTCAAGCGCGAGCGTCAGACCGGGCTCTCGGCCTTTGTCCGGGCGCTGCAGGCTGACCTCGCGCATCCGAGCGAAAGTTCCGGCTTCGCCGATGATTGAGACATTTAGCAAGTCAAATCACCGCGCCAAGCGACAATCTGTTTGAGATGATGAGGGGGCTCCCTTAGGTGCGTCGCTCGCTTTGATCGCCCACCGGCGGCGAGCTCGCGGGCAATCGCCGTTGTCGCAACAGGGGTCTTCTTGCCATCGGCAATGAGCCGACGGCAGCGGGCGCACAGCCGGTGAGAAATATGGCTTTGTTGCCTGTTTATGCTGGTGATGAGCCGTGCGGCGCGCGCGTTTCGAGCGTGACCCGCAAGGGGCCCGCGCACACAACTGGACCTGAGCGCTTGGGACGACTTCGCGGCGTCCGTGATCTATGACACCACCGACCTATCGTTCCCGCACACCCGCCGCCGGCCATGGCCGCTGAAGGGCGCATGCGACCCGGGCGGGCACGGTCTCCAGGATCGCGATCCCGCACCACGGACCCAGAGGCGTTGCGGGATGGTCGGATGGTCGAGCGCCCGATAGTTGGCGAAAATTGTGCCCTCGCGCGATTACGGGCACCTCATCGAGCGCAGGTTATCCCTGGACAGCTTGCGCGCCCGCCGCACGAGGTGATGGCGGGAGTGGCCCACGAAGCGACATTTTCACCGACAGGATTGGAATCCGCCCGCGCCGCAATTTGCAAGCTTGTGTGATCTACATCACACTCTTTGCGTCGAGCAATTGTGGTAATCTTGGAAGGGTGCGGGCTTTCGCCGATCGGACGCGGCGGAGATTTGCTGATGATCAGACGACGCGAATTCATCGGGGGGCTCGCCGGCGCGGCTGTTTGGCCGGTGGCGGCACGCGCGCAGCTGCCCGACCGGATGCGGCGGGTCGGGTGTCTGTACACATTTGCGGAAAACGACCCGATCGTGCAGGCGCGCGTGGCTGTCTTTCGGGAAGGGCTCGCACAGCTCGGATGGACGGGGCGCAACGTTCGAATTGAGGAACGGTTTGCTGAGGGCGATGCCGATCAAATGCAGGCATACGCGGCCGAATTGGTTGGTTCGGCTCCGGATGTCATTGTCGCCAGCTCCACCCCCGTCCTTGCGGCGCTAAATCAGGCGACCCGCACTATTCCGATCGTTTTCTCGCTCGTCAGCGATCCAGCCGGGCAGAGTTTCGTCGCCAGCTTGGGGCGTCCGGGCGGCAACATCACGGGCTTTTCGTTCATCGACTTCCCGATGCTCGGGAAATGGCTGGAAATGCTTAAGGAGGTTGCCCCGGGCGTCAAGCGCACGACGCTCGTGTTCAACCCGCAGACAGCGCCGTATTACCCCGCCTTTCTGCGCGATTTCAAATCGGCCCCGGCAACGCTCGCCGCCGAGCTTTCTGCAACGCCGGTGCGTGACGAGGCGGAGATCGAGGCGGCCGTGTTGGCATTTGCGCGCGAGCCCGGCGGCGGCCTGATCGTCGCACCGGATCCATTCATGACCGCACATCGCGAAATGGTGATCGCGCTAGCTGAGCGCCAGCGACTCCCTGCCCTCTATGGCGCTCGGCATTTCGTCAGGGATGGCGGGCTGATCTCATATGGGCCGGACACACTCGATATCGTCCGTCGCTCGGCTTCATATGTCGATCGCGTCTTGAGGGGCGAACGGCCTGGCGAGTTGCCGGTGCAAGCGCCAACCAAGTATGAGTTGCTGATCAATCTAAAGACCGCGAAGGCGCTCGGCCTCACGGTGCCGGTGACCCTGCGCGTGCGCGCCGATCGGGTGATTGAATAGCCCTTTTGCCGAACACGTCTTGCGACACGTGACGCACGCCATTGGCGACGCCAGATCGAACCTTCGGCGGTAGCGAGGCACTGCTTGCCTTTGCGGAGCCCCAGGCATTTGGCGCGTCTTCGTCCGGGTCCCGCTTTTCTTCCTTTTGCATGCGACCAGACCGCGCTAGGCTGCCCTGGTGGGAGGCATGCTGATGCGGCGGCGCGAGTTCATCGCTGGGATTGGAGGCGCGGCGGCGTGGACGTTTCGTGCGCGGGCACAGCAGCCGCTGCCGACAGTAGCATTCGTCACTGCCAGATCGGAGCATAACTCACGCTACGCAGTGGATGCGTTCCGCAAGGGCCTCGCCGAAACTGGAAACGTCGAAGACCGAAATGTAACGGTCAAGTACCACTGGCTGGAGGGCGAATTCGAGCGGTTGCCGGCAGTGATGGCCGATCTGGTCCGCCGTCCAGTGGCGATCATCGCAACGATCAACAATACCCTCATTGCGACCACGGCGAAAGGCGCGACAGCAACGATCCCGATCGTCTTCAGCGTCGGCGCTGACCCTGTCAAGAGTGGTCTTGTCGCGAGCTTCGCTCGGCCGGGCGGCAATGCTACCGGCATCAATTATTTCGCCCTGGAGGTGTTAGCAAAGCGGCTGGAGCTCCTGCATGCGCTGGCGCCTAAGCCCACTCGCGTGGCGATTCTTGTTAATCAAGCCAATGGTCCGAGTGCGAAAGTTACAGTGCGGACCGTTGAGGACGCTGCCCGCTCGATTGGACTACGGACGCGGGTTCTCACAGCAAGCACGAGCCACGAGATCGACGCGGCATTTGCGAGCCTTGCGGATGAACGCGCGGACAACGTCCTCTTTGTCGCTCCCGACGGGTTTTTCCAAAGCCACAGCGAGCAACTTGTCGCCCTGACTGCGCGTGACAAGATTCCTGCAGCCTATCCGGATGGTACCACCGTGCAAGCCGGAGGGCTGATGAGCTACGGAACCGACGGGGTGGACATGTATCGTCACGTCGGCGTCTACACCGGTAACATCCTCAACGGTGCCAAGCCGGCCGACCTGCCGGTCCAACAATCGACCAAGTTCGAATTCGTCATCAACCGCAAGACCGCCGAGGCGCTCGGGCTGGAGATTCCTGTGGTGCTGAGGGTGTCCGCCGATCTGATTGACTGACAAGCGTTGCAGCCCTCGATTACCCCTATCAACGGCCGGCTTACGCTCTATGGGGCCTTGAAAGAGGCAGCAGCTCAACTCCCGGCTCCAAGTGTCTCGCTTTCAATCGTGAGCACGAAAGCTAACGGCTTGTACACCTTGCCATGTTCGTGGTCATTCTACTGATGGTGGGGAAGATGCGGATATCGGCTCGTGCCGGACACGCGCAAGGGCGAAGCTCGTGTGAAATAATCCTGAACACTAAACATTAAATCGGCGAGGCGTAAACATTATCTCTTTTGACATTCACTACATGCACAGCCTCCATGTATCGCAACAACGTTCCCGCAGTCGTCGGCTGCTGCGCTCAACAATCCGCTGATATGCGCGCTGACTGCCTCGAACGCCTCAACGCGGGCCAGCCACGCTTGATCCTCGCTGTAACGCGCGATCAGATCGGCGCGCTGATGGCCGATTGACATCTCGCTGACGTCCTCGGGAATGCCAAGTTTGGACATCGTGGTGCGCACGGTGCGGCGCAGGTCGTGCAGTCTGACGTCGACGCCGCTGTAACGCCGCAGCGCCCCCACCAGATTGGTCCACCCGCTGAGCCGGCCTCCCGTGCGGGACGAAAAAAGGAGCGCGCCGGTGCCGCGCGGTTGCGCCGCGATCACCGTGCGCATGAGCGGCGTCAAGGGAACATCGTGGTCGGCCGCGGTTTTGGTGATGGCTTTTGGCAAATGGATGCGCTCGCCAGTGATACCGCGATTGTCAGTGGTGCGGTCGCCGGTAAGGATATGGCGGTCGCGCTCGAGTTGGGAAAGTTCGCCGCGCCGACACCCGGTCAGTAGCGCCAGTTGCACCAGACCGCCGAACGTTCCAGCGATGGGCTCGCCGCGGGCGGCGCGATCCTGCATCGCCTGCGCCGCGCGCCAGACCTTGACGACCTCGGCGTCACTCAGCGCCCAGCCCTTCTCTTCGGCGTCCCGCAGCCGCTGCGCACGCGTCCGGCTCGGCGTGCGCAGGCCCGCCATCGGATTGAACTTCGCTAGCCCCTCCGAGACCGCCCATTCGCAGAAGCTGCGCGAGAACCTCCGCAGATCAGCGGCCGCCCCGCGCTTGCCGAGCCTGATCAACTCGTTGATGGTGCCAACAATGTCAGTGCGGGACAACGTGGCGACGTCGACCGCCATGTGAGCCTTCAGGCCGCGCCGCAGCGCGCTCAACGCCGGCTTGATATTGACCAGCCCGCGCTCCTTTAGATGCAGCTCATAAGGTCCATCCTCGGCCAAGAGCTTGGCTAGCGTCGCGCGGTTACGCCGCCGCTCCTCCGCTCGCTGCTGTGCTGGGTCTTCGCCCTTGGCGATGTTGCCCGCGTGGATGCGCGCCGCCGCCCGCGCGTCATCCAGGCTGATTGACGGAAACGCGCCGAGCTTCAGGAGGCGCGGGTTGACGCTGCGTCCTCCGCCGCGCGGCCGATAGCGAAACACGAAGGTCTTGCTGCCGCCCGGCAGGCAACGCACGCCGAAACCGGAAACCATGGCATCCCACAGCATGAGCTGGCCGATGCCAGACGGCACCTTGGCCCTCTCGATCCGGCTTTTGGTCAGCCGTGCGCGTTTGTTCGGCATGTTGGCTCCTGACTTGACCGGGATGCGCGGACCGCACGCGAAACGCGGAGGAAAAACTGCACTTCGCGGGGGTGGGTGTCTGTAACCACCCTGTACCCACCACACCCGGTGGCCACCTCTGTCCACTTGTGGACAGATGTGGCCGCAAATTAAGGATTATGTGTGGGTATGGTGGACCGCTCTGGGTAGGTCTGGTAAGGAGCTTTCTTTCAAAGGAGGCGTGCCATGGTGACCAATCCGTCCGACATCGATCGCTTCGAGCGCAGGGCTATGGGCGCGCTTCGCGCCGGTTGGCGCTTTTTGTTGATCGAAGGCATTATTCTTCTCGTGCTTGGCGCCGCAGCTATCATCGTTCCGCCGATCGCCACTTTTGCGGTCGCCATCATCCTGGGTTGGTTATTTCTGATTAGCGGGATCGTCGGTTTCGTCACGACCTTCATGATGCGGCACGCGCCCGGCTTTTGGTGGTCGCTGTTCTCCGCGGTGGTCGGGATCGCCGCCGGCCTTGCGCTGCTCGGATCACCGGTCGCCGGAGTGCTATCGCTGACGCTGCTCCTCATCGCATTTTTCATCCTGGAGGGCATTGCCACCATCATGTACGCGCTCGATCATAAGCGCGAGCTGTCGGGGCTATGGGGTCTGATGCTGGCCAGCGGGATTGTCGACGTCGCGCTCGCTGCCATCATCATTGCGGGCCTGCCGGGCACTGCCGCCTGGGCAATCGGTCTTCTCGTCGGCATCAACATGCTGTTCGGCGGCGTTGCGTTGATCGGGCTCGCATTGCACGCTCGCCACATTGCAGCTTGAGTTCGCCCTTGCGGTTAGCATGCCAGCATGGCTGGTCCGCCCGGTTTCGCTGATGGTCAAGCCGGGCTATGAGGAGGGCAGCGAGGGGCCCAGGACCACCCGCCCGACAACGTGGCCGGCGCGCAAGTCATCTAGCGAAGCCTGGGCTTCGCCAAGCGGGCGCTCGGCGATTGGAATTGCGGGGGCGTGACCGGCGCGGGCGAGCGCCATCAGTTCTTCGGCCTCGGCGAGCGTCCCCGTGAGTACGCCCTCGATGGTCATGGCGCGCAGGACGAACATGGCGACAGGCGTCTCGTAGCCGCCCCCGATGAGCCCGGTAACCACGACCTTACCGCCTTTGGCGAGTACGCCGGTCGCGAAAGCAAGCGAGGACTCCGAGCCGACGAAGTCGCACACGCCATGCACGCCGCCGGTCGTGCCGATTAAAGCCTTGCGGGCCGTTGGGTCGGTCGGGTCGAATGCCGCCGCGGCGCCTGCCCGGAGCGCGGCCTGGCGCTTGCTGGCGTCGATGTCGGCGACCAGCGGTACCGTCGCGAACAGGGTGCGCGCAAGCGACATGCCCATCATGCCAACGCCGCCGAGGCCGATCAGCAGCACCGGGCCGCGCACCGCGTGAGCCTTGAGTCGCTTGAGACCCGCATAGGCAGTGAGGCCCGAACACATCAGCATGCCGGCGAGCGCCGGCGCCAGCGGCGCGTAGTCGAGAAGATAGCGCGGATGCGGCACCAGCACGTGGCTGGCAAATCCGCCGTCGGCCGCAATGCCGAGGTGGCGCGGGGCCGCGCAGAGATTCTCCTCGCCCCGCTGGCAAGCCGGGCAGGAGCCGCAGCCGATCCACGGGTAGACCGCGACCTTGCGTCCCGGCGCGGCCGCGGCGTCGGACGCGGCATCAGCTCCGGCGCTTTCGATCACGCCAGCGATCTCGTGGCCGAGCGTGAACGGCAAGGCGCGGCCCGATGTGATGTCGAGCTTTTTGTCGCCGGCCAGCCTGAAGTATCCGTCCTGCATGTGCAGGTCGGAGTGGCACACGCCGCACCGCTCGATGCGCACCAGCACTTCAGAGCGTTGCGGCTCGGGGCAGTCGACCACGGTCTCGACCAGGGGCGCTCCGTAGGCGACAAGGGATTGGCGGTGAAGCTTGGTTGCCATGCTATTGTGATACCACAGCGATGGGGCTTTCCGACAATGTCAAATTGACAATAACCCGGTAGCGGAAATCCGCATCACTTGCCACGGTCCCGCAATCCGTCCCGTCACGTCCATTGTGCGGATACGTAATTTGCGGGAGGAGCGCCAAAAGGCTACTGCCGATGCGGTGAACCGACCTCGCCAATTCCTGTGTGGACCTGGACCGACGTTCATCCTGGCCCGGCGGCGATAACGGCGCTAAGGGCGGCTTTCTCGGTGGCGATCGTTCTTGCCGGCCAGACCGGGGCCAACCTCGTGAGCTTGCGGCATGATAGGCGAAGCGCCGTCTGGGGGCTGGTAGCGGTCCTTCGTCCCGATTGCGATGCGCGCTAGACCGCAAGGCGCAGTCATCGGCATCTCATTCGTGTCGTCACGTCGCCGGTGCACTCCGTCGTTTAACGGATTTCAGGCAATCTCGCAGGCATCGGTCGATAGAACTCGCCGCATTCGTTAGGGCGACAAATCCCTCCACCGAAATCTCCTCCGCCCGCGCGGCCGGATCGATGCCGGCTGCCGCGAGTATCGGCTGCGGGTCAGCGGTGAGCGCGCGCAAGCTCTGCCGCAGCATCTTGCGCCTGTGCCCGAAGGCTGCGGCGGTGACGCGCTCCAGCATCGCGCGGGAGCAGGGGAGGGGGCTTGCACGCGGGACAAGCCGCACCACCGACGACGTCACCTTGGGCGGCGGCACGAAGGCCGAGGGCGCGACGTCGAACATGATTTTTGCCTCCGTCCGCCATCCCGCGAGCACCGCCAGGCGGCCGTATTGCTTCGCGCCGGGCGCAGCCACGATGCGCTCGGCGACCTCGCGCTGAAACATCAGGACCAGCGAATCGTACCAGGGCGGCCACGGTTCGATGCCAAGCCAGCGCACCAAGAGTGCGGTTGCGATGTTGTAGGGAAGGTTCGCGATGACGCGCGCTGCAGTTAAACTGGCGGCGGCTCCATCGTGCATTGGGTCGGTCGTCGCCGCCGACTCGTCCCCCCGCCCGACCGGAGGGTGCTGTCGCCGATTTCGGTCGGTTTCTTGAGTGGGCGAATCCTTCCCCTCAACACAACGGCCGAGATCGGCGACAACCGATTTCGATTGGGCGCCGGGAGCCGGTACCACAACGGAGGGGGGCGGCGCACGGTTCCAGTCGATCTTGAGCGCGTCAGCCGCGACCACCGTCA
>JASHYD010001457.1 GCA_030043175.1 Xanthobacteraceae bacterium
CTCTCCCGGCGCCCGCCGAGCCGGCGCGTGCAGCGACGCCGCCAGCACCCCTGCCAGCTGAGCCAGCGCTTGCGGCCGCGCCACCTCCCGCGGCGCCTGCTCCTGCCGTAAAGGCTCCGGTGATCACCGCGCCGGTCTTGGTAACCCCTCCGGCGACGCCGTCCGCGCGCGATCGCGACGAAATCGACGCTCTGCTGGTGCGCGCGCGCACCTACCTGTCAGACGGGGATGTCGCGGCCGCGCGCCTCGTTTTGCGCAGGGCCGCCGAACGCGACGATCCGCAGGCTGCACTAGCTCTGGGCGGCACCTATGACCCGATCGTGCTCAAGCGCCTCGGCATCATCAATTTCCACGCCGATCCGGGGCAGGCGCGCGAGTGGTATCGCAGAGCAGCAGAACTCGGTTCCCCTGATGCGGCCTTGCGACTCGAACAGCTCGCTCAGACGGACCACTAGGCCGACGCAAAGCTCGCGGCTTTATCGGCTATCCGTCCCGTTGCTGCGGGCAGTTATTGACCCCACGCCAGCGGCCATAGCGCCAGGGTAGGTACCAGCGCGAATTTGGCGGCGGAGCGCTTGCCACGAAATCCAGGCCCGAGGTTCCGAGCGGGTGGCAGCGCGACAGGCGGGCAAGGGTCATCCAGCCACCGGCCCAGAAGCCGTGGCGCTTGATCGCCTCGTCGGCATATTGCGAGCACGTCGGCAGGTGGCGGCAGTTGGACCCGATCAGCGGGGACAATATCAGCCGATAGGCTGCGAGGAGGGCGCGCGCCAAATGCTGGGCAATGCTTGTGTGCACAGCGGAACATAATTTAGGTGTTGCATCCGACATCACCGATGCCCTATCCGTAGTGTACGTGGCGCGGGTCGCGGGGAGACTGATATCGTGTGACGGGCGCTGAGAAGCAAGCTGCGCGCAACCTCAGGTCGCGCGCCGCCAGCCGCCTTGATGCGAAGTTGAAGCGCACCGCACGCTCGCGCCTCGGGAGGACGAAGCCAAAGCACTTACGGCAGGGCACTAATGCCAGTATGGCATGGATTACGGTTGTCGCGCTCGTTACCGGGCACGCTCGCATGCCTCGCGCTCGCGATTTCACCGATAATCTGGGCCGCGCTGTCGCCGTCTGTTCCCGGCGAGCCGGTCGCCGGCAGCGCCGACAACTCCTCGCCCATGCGCTTCACCTTGTTGGCGGAGGGCTCGCCGGAAACATGCGCCACGACATGCCGGCCGCTGATCGCCGCCTCCGGAATGATAACGGTTGATACGGCCCGCCAGTTCATCACTTTCGTGCGCGACAACGCCCTACAGACCGGGCCAGGGGCGCAAGCGGACGCGACAGTAGTTCTTGAGTCCGACGGGGGATCTGTTCTCGGCGCGCTTGACCTTGGGCGCGCGATCCGACGATTCGGGTTCGCCACCACCGTGGGGCATGTCGTTGAGCATCGTTCCTCGAGCTCTGTGAAATACGGCGAGGCGAGCGGGCGCGCGGATTGCCAGTCCATGTGCACCTTTGTGCTGCTGGCGGGCGTGCACCGTCACGTTCCGTCGGACGCACAAGTGCTGGTGCACCAGATCTGGCTCGGCGATCGCCGCGAAGACGCGGTCGCGGCAAATTACACGGCGGAAGACCTCGTCGTCGTCCAACGGGATATCGGTGCGATCCTGCAGTACACCGCCGAGATGGGCGGCGACGTTGAGCTCGTCGCGCTCTCACTGCGAGTGCCGCCGTGGGAGCCGATGCGCGCGCTGACGCGCGAGGAGCTCAGGCGCATGAAGCTCGACCAGGACGTCGACGTCCCGGCTTCACCAGCGGTGGCCAAAACCGCCGCAGGTCCGACGATACCTGACGAAGGAACGCTGAAAGCTTCGTCCAACGGGCGCGGCTGGATCGCGACCACACGGGCGGGCCAGCCGGTGCTCGCGCGAACTCATCCGCTGACACTGGAAGGCGAACGAATCGGGAGCTTCTCGCTCTTTATTGCTTGCGGGCCCACGCCCGACACCTTCACCCTGACGTATCGCGAACTCCGCTCGGGCCCTGCCGATCGCGGTGTGCCGCGCAGCGTCGCCCAGGTTGCGCTCGTGCTCGACGACCGTCTTCAGCAGCTCAAGATTTTATCGTCCGAGAGGGCGATTCGCGGCGGCGAACTGGAATCGATTGCAACCGCCGTGCTGTCGGCGCGGCTGATGCGTACTCTCGGCTCCGACAACCCGGCATCCATGACTCTGGAGACTGAAAGCCTCGGTAATCCGCGTACGGTCATTCGGATCGGCAATGCGGGCTTTGGGCGTGCTTTCCGTGAGGTCGATAAGAGTTGCAAGGAACCTCAGCGGGCGCGTGGCGAGATCCGCGCGCAGGCACAATACCCGGATTGAGCCAGCGGGACCTGGGCGCCTGCGTCAACCACAAGCGAAAGGCATGCGTCAGGCCGACAGTCAATTCAGGCGAGCCACGTTGACACGTTGATATGAGGGCGCTGCAATGCGCTGCTGGGCCTATTGTATATTGGCGCCAACACGATCTTCTCCTTCACACGCGCTTTGCCGCGATCTGATCGATTGCGGAAACGACGGCGTCGAAGGTCAGCAGGGTCGAGGCATGGCGGGCCTTGTAGTCGCGCACCGGCTCAAGCACCGCGATCTCTGCCCAGCGTTCAGACGCAGGCGGCGCGCCGTTTTCTTTGAGCATGCGACGCACGTCCTCACGCAGCTTACGGAGCTCGCTCGCACCGGCGCCGACGATATTGCGCGCCATGATCGACGATGAAGCCTGCCCGAGCGCGCATGCCTTCACCTCATGGGCGAAATCCGTTACCGTCTCCCCGTCCATCTTGAGATCGATCGTAACGGTTGACCCGCACAGCTTGGAATGCGCCGTCGCGGTTGCGTCCGGATCCGGGAGGCGCCCGATTCTCGGAATATTTCCAGCCAGTTCCAGGATTCGGCGATTATAAATCTCATTGAGCATGAACGATTGTGTCTCCGTCGACGCTCACTATATAGGCGGCAAGCGACTGGAGCAGAAGTCATCTTTCGGCGCCCGCCCATTTTCATGTATATGGAAGACCCCCACCCTACCTTCGCGCACCTGCAGGGGCGCAAGGTGGGGGACTGCGGCGTCCCGCAACGCCTTGAGTACCTCACGACAAGGCCGTGGACGACGCGACGGTGACACCCCCGGGGCCCGGCTTGCCGCGGCTCCGGTCGAACGGAGCGATCGTCATGGACACAGCCCTCAAGAAGTCTGTCATTACGCCGGTATCGGTCGACATTCACGATGCGCGCGGACGAGTGATGGCGCGCCCATCGCGCAGCGAGGCCGAGGCCGCGGTGCGCACGCTGCTGGCCTATATCGGTGATGACCCCGCGCGGGAGGGCCTCATCGACACGCCAAAGCGCGTCGTCTCGGCTTTTGAGGAGCTCTACAGCGGCTAT
>JASHYD010001458.1 GCA_030043175.1 Xanthobacteraceae bacterium
TGCAATTCCCCGTCTGGGCTGATATTGGAAGGTCCAGCTAAGATCACGACGACCGCTTGGTGACCGTCGACGTAATCCCAAGGCTAGGCGCATGGGCATCTCACACAAAACAGCTTGGCCCATCTCGCCACTTGGCCTTGGCCAGCGCGGTTGAGCCCGCTGATGATCCTCGGCACGAAGTGGTACATTCTGTTCAACGTGGTGGCCGGCGCCAGTGCTTTGCCAACTGACCTGCGGGAAGCTGCGAGCGTCTTTGGGTTGCGCTCCTGGCAATGGTGGCACAAGGCTGTTTTGCCGGGAATATTCCCTTACTACGTCACCGGCGCATTGACCGCATCCGGCGGTTCATGGAATGCCAGTATCGTGGCTGAAGTGGCGAGTTGGGGCGATGACAGGCTCGAGGCATCCGGCCTTGGCGCCTTTATTGCCAAGGCAACCGATGCGGGCGACTATCCTCACGTTGTGCTAAGGGATCGCCGTCATGTCGATCTTCGTCTTGCTAATCAACCGCCTGCTCTGGCGTCCGCTCTATCGGTTGGCTGAACGCCGCCACCGTCTCGATTAACTGGAGACCGCGCCCATGGACAAGTCCGCGGCCAGGCCTGTCAAGTCTCCTCTCGTGACGGTGACTGGACTTGATCAAATATACCACATGGGCAGTGGCGGAGAGCTTCTGGTCCTGCACGACATCAACCTGGCGCTGAAGGAAGATGAGATCGTCGCGTTGCTGGGGCGGTCCGGTAGCGGAAAATCCACATTCCTGCGGATCGTCGCGGGACTTTTGCAGCCCACGCGCGGCAACGTGACGATCGAGGGCAAACCGGTGGATGGGCCAGCCGGGCAGGTCGCACTGGTATTTCAGACCTTCGCTTTGTTTCCCTGGCTGACCGTCCTCGAAAATGTCGAGATCGGGCTGGAAGCGCAGGGGATTGCTCCGGACCTCCGCCATAAGCGGGCCCTCGCTGCGATCGATCTCATCGGGCTCGACGGATATGAAAGTGCTTATCCGAAGGAACTCTCCGGCGGCATGCGGCAGCGCGTCGGACTCGCGCGTGCGCTTGTGGTTCATCCCAAGGTGCTGCTCATGGATGAGCCGTTTTCCGCACTCGACGTGCTGACAGCCGAAACGCTGCGCACCGACCTCCTTGATCTTTGGAGCGAGGGGCGAATGCCAATCTCCTCGGTGTTGATGGTAACTCACAATATCGAGGAAGCGGTCCTCATGAGCGACCGCATCCTGGTCTTCTCGTCGAATCCGGGACACATCGTGGCTGAGCTGCCGGTTAGCCTGGCGCGGCCGCGAAATCGCACCGATTCCGAATTTCGCAAGCTCGTTGATGACATCTACGCCCGCATGACCGAAAGGCCGGCGGGAAAACCGCAGCGCGAAGGCCTTTTCCGTGGCACCGGCATCGCGATCGTGCTGCCCCACATTGAGCTCAATGTCTTGTTTGGCCTCGTGGAGGCCGTCGCGTCCGATCCCTACGGCGGCCACGCCGACCTGCCAGCCCTGGCGGCGAGCCTGCAGATGGAGATCGACGACTTGTTCCCGGTGGCGGACCTTCTCCATCTGCTACGCTTGGCCGAAGTCGCGGCAGGCGACATCAGCCTGACCGATGAGGGCAAGCGGTTTGTGCTGGCCGGCTTCGACGAGCGCAAGGGACTGTTCGCGCAGCACGTCCTCAGCTACATCCCGCTCGCTGCCCACATCAAGCACGTGCTTGATGAGCGACCGTCCCACCGGGCACATGCGAGCCGCTTTCGTGACGAGCTCGAGGACCACATGTCAGAGGAGGATGCCGAACAGACGCTGCGCGCGGTCATCTCGTTCGCCCGCTACGGCGAAGCCTTTGCGTACGACGAAAGCAGCGACGCGTTGAGCCTGGAGAACCCGGCCTGATGCGGCGCGCTGGCGGTAGACCGCCCAGACGACCAATTGCCCGCACATAAACATCATGCCCGCGGTTTTTCATGCGGGCAGATTCCAAAGGTGGACCGGAAGCCTCGGAAGGTGCCGCTGTCTCTCTGGAACATCGAAAAGGTGGTCCGAAAGTGGCATTAGCGCACACTCCGCGTCACCTGTGGACCCGACTCTCCTGGGGTGCACGCCACTCCGATTCAGGTCAAAGGAAACCTACGTCGCGGCGGGCAGGAATCATCCATTTTGCCAATGAGTCTTGTCATGCCGCGCGACGGATTTGCATTTCCCGCATGGCCGCCCGTAGGTCCGCTCCTTTTGAACGTTTCATCAAGGCATTGGCTGATATGATCGTGGATCAACGCTTTTTCGCATTCTCGATCGCGTTTTCGACAGCCTGCAGCTGCTGTGCAAGCTGCAAGCATGGTTCGCCGGCCTCGATCATTTCAATGATCCTTTGGGGGTGTCTGTCGGCGCGTTTAGGGCCCTGACGATCGCCGGATGATCGATATAGGTCATGGTATCCTCTGATCCTCCCGCCGGGATGTGGCATATCCCCGGCGGGGGATATCAAATTCATACTTGACTGGTTCGAAGACCCGGCGTATGGGCCAAATGCTGGCGATGGGCAGGTCCCACGACGGCGCCTATATCGAACAATCGCAGATGGGCAGTACCAGCTTTGGCGGCGACGATCTGGTCACGATGATCACGACGAGGCCGCCGGATGAAATCGAGATCGATCGCGGCACCGTAGCCGCGTGGGTGTTGTTGGCCACTTTTAGCTGACGATTCCGCGCTCACCGGCCAGCCGCGGACGGCGGAATGGAGGTGAGCAGTGTCCGCGAATCCGACCAAAATTCGATTTCGACGCAAGGCGTTGGTCAGGGAGGTCCTGCTTCACGGTGCTCCATCGCCGCGCTCAGATATTGGTGCTACCATGCGTGCAGGTGGCGTAGTTCGACGCCCGGTCGGACGCGCAATTCTCGTATGCCGGTGGGTTGCGGTTGAGGGCGGTCGGCTCGAGTGCCGCTGGTCCGCCGATGACATCGACGGCTCTTCGATAGAAGAGCCGAAAAGTAGTTTGTGGGTCCGTATCGGCCGGTCCCTCGATCTCAAACGATCTCGATACCGGCAGGCGTTCCTAGCGGTGGCATGAACCGGAGACATGAACATGGACGAGGGACCTAGTCGTCCCGCTGCCTTCCTGGTTCGTCGCAGCGGGAACCCCTTCGGGGAACATCACAAGCAAGGCACCGGCCGCAGTACTGGCGGTCGAAATTCAGCATAGCCTGATCCGCAGCGCTCTGCTTAAGCGCCGTGGATCGACGGCGCGGAGGCAAGTCATGCGCGGACCGTTCCGGTTCCTTTGCAAAAAATTATCCGAATTCCGGTTCCGTCGAAAAGCGAACGAGATCCGAAATCCCCGGGCCGGCAGGAACTCTTTCGGCGCGTATTCCCATTCACAGTCACCCCAAGCACCGCTGGCGGATCTGGCGCGCCGCCGGCCGCCTCTGCTTTCGTCCTGTTCGAACCGGCTGGCCAGGAATTGACGATGACCTCGATCGACAATCCCGTTGCCGATCTGCAAGCCGTCAACCATGCCGTTCTCGACGACACCCACCCCGGCCACATCAACGGTGCGATTGGTGACATCGCACCGCGCCTCGGGTGGGTTTTCGGTCCCGGCCTGATGGTGATGGTCGGCGACAACGACGCCGGCGCACTCGGCACATATACCCAGGCCGGCCAGAATTACGGTACGACGCTGATGTGGACGCTAACGCCGCTGATTCCGGGTCTCTATGTGAACCAGCAGATGGTGGTTCGGCTGGGCGTGACGGGGGTTGGGCATGCGCGCCTGATCCTGGAGCGGTTCGGCAGATTCTGGGGAGCATTCAGCGTCGTAGATCTCGTCCTGCTGAATGCCGAGCCCGCCCCGCGGCTGAAGGACGATCCCTCAGTAAAGTGGTGGAAATGGCGAATGGCGCCGCTTCATAAGCTGCCGCCCGCCCGACTGACGCCACTCAATCGCATCTGGATGATCGTGCTGCGCGCCTATCTCGTGGTCGCCGCAGGCCCTGTCTTCCCGCGGATAGTCCGGCTCGCAACGGCCGGGGCGTAGTCACGGTTCGCCCATCTGCAGGCCGAAGTGAGCGGAGGCCGGCTATGCACAGAGTGGGATTGCTGGGGTCCACGATTGCAAGCACGCGCTGCCGCAGCGCGGTGAGCCTTTTCCGGCCCGTGGGCATAGTTCTGCGCGGGACCACCGGCCTCCGTGAGAAACAGCTCGTCCCGAGAGTGAGTGTCTGCGCCGCGCTCTCGATCGCCGGTTTGCTGCAGAGATGGGTCGCGGCGCTGCACCCTGCCTGGGCCGCGCCATCACCGAAACGACCGAAGGTGTGGGTACCCGTGACCGCCTTTATTGAGGGGATCGCCATCGAGATTGTGGCCACGCTGGCCCTTGGTGTAGCTGTGGGTCTTGTTTTCGGGCTTAGGGCAACCTCGCGGACCATCAGGCGATATCATCGGTCTTGGCGCATGGCTCTGATACATCGGCGCACATTGGGGGGAAGCTGGATGAACAGTAATCTCGTCGCCGCACATCGCGGCCACCGGCGCCCAGCATGAATTTGAGGCATCAGCGCGAGCATGCGGTGCGGCTGCTATTGGCACCGCGCCCTGCGCAAGGCCTGCGAGTGGATCAATCACCTGCCGCGGCCAATGACCCGGTAAGGACATTGTTGTGCCAGCGTGTTGCGGTCGTCGTCGCACTGTCATTCATCGGGACGGCGGAAGCGGCGGATTACCCTCCCCTCGGCCGACCGGATCCGCCGACCGTGGCCGGTAGCGATTGGACGGGGTTTTATGCCGGGGTCCATTTGGGCTTTGCGACAGGGGGGGCGGCCTGGACAGCGACAGGCCCTGCCGGGAGTGCGCCGAGCATCGCCGGTTCTCTTGATTTCTTTAACCCCTACAATGGACTCAGCGGTGCCGGCGGCCAATTCGGCGGGTTTCAAGCAGGATACAATTACATGCTTGGCCCGCACCTGCTTGTTGGCGGTGAAGCTGATATCTCGTTTCCGAGCACGATCGGCAACGCACAATCTTTCGCCTCGACCGGCAACCGTGTCACTGGTTACGGCGATGGCCTCGAGGCCTTTGGCACCGTGCGCGGCCGAATCGGCTATGACGCCGATCACTGGCTCTACTATGTCACTGGTGGCCTCGCTTGGACCTACGAGGCTTTTACCGGTGCCCCGGTCAATTTAGGTACTCTAGGCACCAGTGTAGCACCTGGCACGGTACCGACCGCTTTTCTTGGCCGCATTGGCTGGACCGTGGGGGCTGGCATCGAGGTGCCTATTGGAGCCGGCTGGAGTGCCAAAGTGGAGTATCTTTACGAGCAATTTGGCCGCAGTTCGGTGACCTTTGCGCCCAGCGGCCAGACCTTCATGTCTGATTTGTCGATGCAGGAGGTTCGCGTCGGGCTTGACGCCAAGCTCGAGGCAGGACCCGACGGCAAAATCCCTGCTGCCTCGTTCTTTGATACCGATGACTGGGCCATACACGGCCAGACGACTTTTCTGAGCCAGTATGCACCGCCGTTCCATGCACCCTATAGCGGGGCCAACAGCCTCAATTCGAATGCGGGACGCGAGACCTGGGACGCCACGCTCTACGTCGGTCGGCGGTTGTGGGAGGGAGCGGAGTTGTGGGTCGATCCGGAGAT
>JASHYD010000149.1 GCA_030043175.1 Xanthobacteraceae bacterium
TCCAACCGATCGGAAATGCGTCGGCTGCCGAAGTGATCCTGCAGGCGGCGGTTACCTTCGTGATACATGATGCTGTCGGTCATCATTTTTCTCCCGCGCGGAGACAGCGGCTTAGCTGCGCAATTTCGCACGGTGTTCCGCGAAAAAAATGGCACTGATTGCGCATCTTCGGTACCGCACTAAGCTTCCCCTCTGGCACGTCCGGATCGGGCCAAGAGCTGCCCTTCCGACTACGCTGGCAGCACGTCGGGTGTACTGAGGTGGCCCCGGGAGCCGGGCTGGTCGCGGGAAATTTCGAACTACGTGAAAGCCACCGCGCAGATCAACAGGCCCAAACACGCCGCCTGCCTTCAGAAGAGCCGCGACGGTTTTCAACCCGTTAGGCTCGCCGATCGCCGGACTGGTTGGCCTGACGCCGCACGCTAGATGCAACGCCGTGCGACCTTTCGGATCAGTCGCCTGTGCGAGGTCCGGGGACGCCTCAAGCAACGCCTCGACCGACGCGGCGTCCCAAGCCTTGGCAGCGTCGAAAAGAGCGGTTTTCGAGGGCTTCCACATGTGAATGCTCTGGCACTATCAAATGGCTCGGCACTCATCCGCAATCAGGGCATTCCTGTACGCCGATTCCATGCCCAGCACGCGTATCGATTGCAACCCTGATGATCATTTTCGGCACCCACGCGGGATCATTTCCGTTGGCGATCGGCGGCGATGTTTGTCGTTGGTGCTGACGGTGAAGTGGATGCCGGGACCACAGCTCCCGTCGGCGGTTCCTATTCGAGCGTTTCCATGGGTCTCATATGGTCGATGAAACGGATTGGGGCCAGTGTCGGAGACACCGCCCACGAGCGTCCGATTGCCGGTGACTATGGCCTTTCGGCGAGCTCGAAGACGGCCAAAGCTGACCATCGCGACCCACGACGAAGCCGCTGTCGTCGCGGGGCAGGGAGTACGTGAGCGACGTCGCTGATGGGACGCCGGCAGCGCAAAATATCACCACAATATTCGTGAGGCCCCGCACGTTTTCGGCCGGAAGCTTCACGTGAAGCGGCCAGTTCCGGTTGAGACGGAACACGTGATTTGGCTTTCACGCGTCAGCGCCGGGTCCGCTGCCTCGGTCTCGTCGAATCTCGCTGTGCACGCGCTGCATGACGATGCTGGCGGGATTGCAGACCTTGAAAAGGCGCCAATTCAAAAACGACGTCCGAATGTGAATGCCCCCACATACGCGGCGCGTTTGCATCAACACAATCCAGGCGTTCGATCAACACATAAGTGAACTCAACCAGGAGCAAGCATCGTGACCACCCTCGCGGACACCCAGACACTCTATGCAAAGCGCGTCACCATCGAGTCGGGTTGCCAGGTCGCGGCGGTGCCGGCCGACTTTGCCGTCGTTTGCCTCTGGGCCTTAACTGGCCTCGTGGTGACCGGTCTGGTCGTCGCCTGTGTCGGCAGCGCAGATTTTACGGACTTTCTGGGGGCGGCAGGATAGCGCCCCAGCCCCGGAAGGGACGGAGCCACTCCCACCGCGTTTTTTTGGCCTCTGTCTGCTGATCCTAAATCTAAAAACCCCGCCGAACCGATTTGAAAAGGCCGGTGCAAACCCGGCGTTTAATCGAGAATGGCTATGACCATCGCGCACCGAAAAATCTGCCCTGATGCTCGGCACAACAGCGCAGATTGCCGCGATGCCCATCGGGTTCGCCGTCGGCTTCACGGCAATCGCGACGAATGCCGTCTCGATGTGAGCGGATTCCACATGGCACGATCACTTCGCTTTCCAGGCCCCAAACACCGCTACAAATCCAAGGAGCCCGCATGAGCACGCCTATCAACGAGATCCCTCTGCGCGGTTTGACGTCAGCGACGGCTTCATTGCGCATGGCCGCCGCCCCTCGCGGCCATCACAAGCCCGCGACGATCTGGGGGGGCTTGATCCTGACGGCCGCAATCGCGAGCGCCGGTTTAGCTTTGCGCGAGATTCCCGGGCTCGGTCTTTTCAGCCCGATGATCCTTTCGATGATCGTCGGCATGGTCTTCCGCAATGTCGTCGGCACGCCGGTTCGCGCTAAAGCCGGCGTCGTCTTCTCGCTCCGCCGGATCCTGCGACTGGCAATCATCCTGCTTGGACTTCAACTCACAGTGCAGGAAGTCATCGAAGTGGGCGCGACGGGCATGGCTGTCATCGTCCTCACTCTCGTGACCACCTTCGTCTTCACCACTTGGCTCGGCCAGTTGTTCGGCGTCGATCACAAGCTTACCCAGCTCATCGCCGCCGGGACGTCGATCTGCGGCGCCTCCGCCGTCATTGCGACGAACGCCGTGACGAGGGCTCATGATGAGGACGTAGCTTATACCGTCACATGCGTCACTGTCTTCGGCTCTATCGCGATGTTCACCTACCCGCTGCTTCCGGCCGTCCTTCAACTCGATCCGCACGCCTTTGGACTCTGGACCGGTGCCTCCATCCACGAAATCGGTCAGGTGGTAGCCGCCGGATTTCAGGACGGCAAACAGGCTGGGGAATTCGCGACCATCGCCAAGCTATCCCGCGTCATGATACTGGCGCCAACGGTGATCTGCCTAAACCTGATGGCAGCCCGCCGGGCAGGCCTTCACAGCCATGACCACGCCGATAGTCGAACCAGACCGCCGCTCCCCTGGTTCATTCTGGGATTTATCGCGCTGGCCGGCGCGAACAGCGTCGTGACCATCCCGACGGAAGGGCGGTCCGCTGTCGTCCAGCTGACAACCTTCATGCTATCGATGGCGTTGGCGGCAATGGGCCTGGAGACCGACTTCGCGAAGCTCATAGCGAAAGGGATCCGCCCGCTCCTTCTAGGCTTGTCCGCCTTCGTGTTCATCGCCGGCTTCAGCCTTATGCTTGTAAAGATGACGACATAGAGAGGGGAGTGGTACGCCGAAAGGACTCGCCCGCACCGCGCACCGAACACAAACGAAGATCAGATGGTTGGGCGCCGAATCGCCGCGATTAAATATCGCCATAACACCGCTGCAAGGCTGCGCTCGACCGGAGCAGGCCAGCCACGGCGTACCATGAGCACCTCAACCTGAGCCTTTGCCATGTGACTACTCCTAGCAATAGTCACGTGACCTCACATACTCAGGAGTTCGGATACGTATCAACCACCGGATGGCCCGTCTCGCTGCCCGTTCCGACGCCTAGCAGTTCGGCCAAAAACGCGCTCGGATCGCCCGCTTGTTTTCAGGGTCACCGGCTCGTCAGCAACCTCTCGCCACCGAAGCGCTCGCCAAAAGCTTCCGCGTCTTCCGGCTTGAAAAAGCAGATGTCCTTGGGCGGCATTCGCGGCGAAAGGAGCGGCTTAAATGGTGTTGCCGCCACGCGACACCGCGACCAGTCTCCGCCAGTCGAAGGATCGCCACATAGGTGGGCGGCCGACATCACCTACATTCCGGCGCTTGGAGTTTAAAACCAAACAAATCACCTAAACGTCTTGCAGAACCCCTCGCTATTGGCGGTGGCGCCGTCGGGAACGCCATCCGCACGAAAACGCGGCGATTGTCGATGTCGCCAGTTGCCGGGCCGAAATCCCACGCCCAAACAGAACGCCTGCGGCGACACAGCCCCGCCGAGGCCCAGCGCCTCCGACCTACATGCGGCCGACCCGTCAACGGGTCAACTGGGAGGCTAACTACCCCTCCCGGACAACACCGCCGCAGGTTCTCACGATCGTGGTTCGCATTCCTTGACTTTTTTCTTTAGTAGGCTACGCGCGCGGCTTGCGCCTACGTGCAGCCATCTCTGCGAAGAGAGGATGTGCCCAGTCGTGCGTCTTGACTTTCTCGACCTCGAGCGGTTGACGCGTCAGGACCTCGATCACCTCGCC